>NZ_JBFRTR010000043.1:0-17279 GCF_041474215.1 Vibrio sp. 10N.222.52.C12 | reverse complement strand
GGATACCTCACCTTAGAAGAAATAATTATTATTAAAAATAAATCTAGCAGAAAATAATGGAAAAACAATGTGAATAAATTTAAATTACAAGTCATAGGTTCAATGGTTCTAATCATCACAATGATTATTTTAATCATCGCATCTTTGAATTTTTGGTCTTTCCACAATGAAAGTATTCGATTAAACAAGGAGATACTTCATGAGAAAAACTCAACAATTAACGGAAAGATGACAGAAAAACTAGAAATTTACAAACACATTTTGTCTTCAATAAAAATAGATGATGATAGTTATAAAAATGGTAGTTTATCCTCTAACCTTACTAACCAACTGCAATCAATTCATAATATTTTTGGTAATATTAGTATCGGTGTCTTCCTTTTTGACCGTGAAGGTTCGCTTTACGATATGTCTGGAAAAATTACAGAAGTTAATGTTAAAAAAATTCAACGTGATTATTTTATCGAAACATTCGAGAAAGGTAAAGAGTTCTATGTTTCAAAGCCTTATACTTCATCAACTTCGGGAGAGGTCGTATTCGGTATAGTGTATAAGATAAATGAAGATATCGCGATAATTAGTAGCATAAAAAAAGGATCAATACTAAAAGATATTATAGGTAGAGACGATGTTTTCCTATATACGGAAGAAGGGACAATAATAACCTCACCTAATAAAGAACAAGTAGGAAGTAATATATTCTTAGAAAACCCTACATTTAAAAAATTTGATAATAACCACCCAGAATTATCATATACAAATCGAATCGGACGAAAAGATGTAGATTATACTGCTTTTTGGAGCAAACTAGATATCAACGGGTGGGAGTATGTAATTTTTACCAAAGATAATATTATAAACAAAGGAGTTAATGACCAAGTTTTCATCTCTATACTCACCGGATTACTGTGTATAATTTCTTCTATTGGTATCTTATTTTTTATTATACACATATTGGTCTTAAAACCTGTTGGCGGTTCTCCTAAAGATATTGCTTTGTTGATGGAATCCATGGCTAAAGGAAATCTTCGTCAAAATATAAAAAAAACAGGGAATGAAACAGGGATATATCGTTCACTCATTAATTTTTCTGAACAACTATCTAATTTGATTAAAAATTCACATGGAATTGCAGAGAATGTCTCATCTGCCTCACAACAACTCACTGTAGTTATGTCAGATACAATACAAAACGTTCAATATGAACTATCTCAAGTTGAACAGATATCTACTGCTATTAACGAGCTTTCGACATCCTCACTAGAAGTAAGTGATAAAGCAACAATGGCCGAAGAAGAAACACGAGCAAGCCAAAATAATGTTGAACATGGTATCAAAATATTGAATGAAAACCTAAACTTTACCAATGAAATTAATAACTCAGTTAGTAGTACAGCTCGAATTATTGAAGAGTTGAGTGAATTTGCGGAGGAGATCGGAACTGTTATAGAGGTTATAAACGCCATCTCAGAACAAACAAATTTACTAGCACTCAATGCTGCAATAGAAGCAGCCCGAGCCGGTGAAGCTGGACGAGGGTTTGCTGTAGTCGCTGATGAGGTAAGGAACTTAGCCTCAAAGACGCAAACCTCCACCATCAGCATTAAAGGTATCATCGAAAAATTGCAAATTCAATCTGAAAAAGCGAACCGGAATATGGGAGAGAACGTGTTATTAATCAAGAAATCCGTATTTCTAGCTGATCAGATAAAGTCTTCATTTGAAGAGATATCTACAACAATCGAGTCAATCTCTAATATAAATACACTCGTAGCCAATGCATCCCAACAGCAATACAACGTCACTGAAGAAATTTCAAAAAACGCAGTACGAGCTTTCGATTTGGTACAGCAGAACGTTTCATCAGTTAATCAAACACTACAGGCATCAAATGAGCTAGCGCTCTTAGCAGAATCTCAAAAAAACGAACTAACCATTTTTAAAGTATAAATATCTAGGCAGGTCTAACGAAGTCAAACACTAGTTAGCCTGCCCATAACTAAATCAATCCAAGACAATATTATTCTTTGATATTCATGTTTTCCATTGATATGGATAAGATCGCCAGCTCCCTCTCTTCCCTCTTCATAAGTAATATTTAAACATCGCCAATTTTTAGTCATCTTACTTAGCCAATTAAAAACCTAACTTCCAAAGATAGCTTTAAATATTTCATTTAAAAAAGTAACTATAGTTCACCGTTGAATGTTAATAGTTTAATATAACTAAAGCCTCAAGCTATTTAATCAGAAAATTTTTGAACCAGTCTTGGCTTCCCTGACAAATCTATAGCTACATAATTAAAATTAGCTTCACATACTTGGAATCTTAGATTAACCTTATCTTCTTGAATAGGTTTTACCCAAACTTCTAAATCAATCGACATTGATGTTCTACCAATTTTAACGCATTCACCATAACAACAAACGACATCACCAACCTTTACTGGTTTTTTAAAAGTGATACTTGATACTGAAACTGTTGCTATCCGTCCTCCAGATATTTCTTGAGCTAGGATTGCTCCAGCTAAATCAAGCTGTGACATTATCCACCCCCCAAAAATATCACCATTCGCATTAGTATCTGCAGGCATAGAAAGAGTACGTAAAAGAAGCTGTCCTTTTGGTTTTTGTTTAGTATTGATTGAAGTACGCAAGATATATTCCTATATTTTAAATATATTCTTATATTTAACCATATTTAAGTTTAAAATTCAGCTTTGAAAATGTTTTATTTTTCACAGATTTTGATACTGTTGTTATGCACTTCTTATTCCATTAACATCGATGCTGGATTGAGCCACATTCTAAGATTGATTTAGCTCATTAATCGGAAAGTCGGAACCTTTAAGCTCTATAGGAAAATTAGCTGACTAAGGTACATATGCATAAAAACATACTAACAACCTACCGGAGAATTCTAATTCCTCAAGCTCATTCACCACTAGTGACCCCCTTAGATCGTAAAATTACTGTTTCAAATATTGCTCGAACGTGATAATCGGAGTGAACTTTCCACTGGGCTATTGCATCACTTTTTAACACTCCTATTGCGTCATATCTCGAATGCCCAGGCTCCCAGTTACTTGTATTTTTACGCTGTGAGGTTAACGGAATAATACCTTTTCGGGGCAGTACTTAATGGTACACCTTCGTATCACAAGCTCCGTTACCTGACATATCATTGCTCTTTCTTCGAGGTAGATTAAGTAATGTTGGCAGCACTACACTATTACTACATCGACGAGGTTTACCTCTACACAAAGATTTCATGCGTACCTACATCCACTGTGAGATAGAGCGTTCGCCAAGTTCTCCGTTTTCATGGCCGTACTTTCTGACTTTCTATTCGTCCTCGCCAAACACTTTAAAAACAGAGAATCAATGAAATCTTGTAGCGTTCGAAGCGGGAGATATGATGCTCTTTTTCATAGAAGAGCATTATCTGAGTCGTCAAACCCTCTACGTCGCTTTCCATGGCGTATCGCACATTTCCATACTTTAATCACGCATCATTAATACAGAGTAACATAACCACTCTTACATATTACGCGATGATATTACCACCAACTCGATCTATGCAACAACGTATGCCTTAACCACCTAACAATCAGACACTTTAAAAATGCTTTCCAGATGAAGTTAAATCAATCATTGTATGAGAATTAAAATAAAAAAGCCGGCTTCAAAAAGAAGACGGCTTAGATTAATGTTTGAAATTATAGTTTATTAGCTATGCAAAAGCGTTTTTCCCTCTAGAAACATCGGACCATGCCTTAGTGATAGCAACTCGAGACTTACTATCAAGGTTATCCATAAAGCCATTGTCGCCACCCTGAGGCGCAAAACCACTCATAGCTTGAACCAATGCGTCAATCGAGGTGGCAGATAACGCGGTATAATCTCGTTCACCTTTCGCATCCTTATCTCTCATATCAACAACAACTTGTGCACGATTACCATTGAAGTAATCAGCGAAAGTGACAGAACCAATATGTTCAAACTTCGCTTGGTTAGTATCGCTTTCAGGATCACGTAATATAGAAAGTTTTAAATCATAACCACTACGCTCAAACCACAGTTTATTCCAATCAATGCCATTGAACACAATCTTATCTTCACTACGGATGTCTTCAACAAGGTTGTCGATAACATCACCGCTCACGACAAAACTGTCGACACCAGTCCCACCTTTGAATGTATTTTGGTATCCACCAAGTACCATCAAATCATGTCCTTCACCGCCATTGAACTGACTGAACTTTGACATGGCCGCTGCAATCAAGTGATCGTCCCCTTCCTCGCCGTTCAACACTGCGTGATAACCCAACAGCTTGACCACATCGTTACCAGTGTCAGCATTGATACGATTATAGTTCCCAAAGACATTGGCAAAGTCGTTCCCCGAACCTAACTCTACTTGGTTGTTATTACCGATCGTAACTGAGTAATCTTGCTCATCACCTGTATCCACGCGGTTATAATTACCAGAAGTCACAACATAATCTCGCCCTGTTCCGGTATCAATTTGTCCACCTTCCCCAAAGACAAATGCTTGATCATTACCAGCACCAAGGAAAACATGGTTAATTCGTCCGGCGACCACAGCAGTATCATTACCTTCACCACCAAACATCATATTTTCACGCCCCATAAGAACGCCCATATCATTACCTTCACCGCCGGTAAAAATATTGGATGTACCAGTTGCGTAATACACATCGTCACCTCGACCGCCCCAGAAGTTGTTGTTATCCCCTAGATAAGCCCCTAAATCTTTGCCGTCGCCACCCCAGTTGAAGTTATAGTTTCCTAGAGAAACATGGACATCACCATCCCCTTTTAAATGACCACTCTTACTTAAGAAATCGAATGTTTTTTCTTTCATATTCAGTAGATCTTTCGTTAGGTTCCCTTTCAGGTTTTCTACCAACGATTTCATCTCTTTTTGCTTATCTTGGCTAAAGATAGTCGTAAACAAGTTAGGTAGACTGAACGAATTAAAACCAAATGCACGATCTTTTTTCGGGGTTTTTTCAGGCGTTGTAGCCTCATCGCGACTTTTTTGAACACCATTTACGTTGGTCCCATTAACGGAAACTGATGCTTTATCCTCTTTCTCTTCTGGCGTTTTTTCTTTCAAACCATGAGTTTCTGCGAACGACTTAAGGCCATCTGCGCCCATATCAATTCCCGATTTCAAATCGTCTAACAGCTTAGTAGGATCGACGAAAGCTTGAAGTTGATCACCACTAAACTCACCAATCACTTCCAGCATATCTTTGAGGATTGCAACCCCGTCTACCGGCTTACCATTACGAGCAAGAATTTGCCCAGATGCGGTGTAATCCACACCGAAGATGTCCCCAAGTGTCGTATCCGCACCCACACCAGACAACTGGCCAAGTAGTTTATTCTTTAACTGTCGGGGTAAATCTTTAGGGTTATATGTGAAGGTTGTTTTCGCTTGACCTGTTGCAGAGAACTGCTGTGTCATTAAGCCAAACAAAGAACCTAGATTGGTATCAAGGATAGACTGGATATTGTCACCAAACATAAAATTCCAATTGCCCGACGTGACCTGAATATCCGCACCTTGACCACCAACAGCGAAGTTAAATGCTAACTTCTCATTCGCTTGACGAAACTTATCTGCGCGACTTAGTTTGTTTGCACTGGTGTCATTACCACCTAACCATTTGTTGAACTTCTTGTTCAGAACAGCTTCAGTGTCATTCTTCAAACCTCGGCTACTACGTCCATTTTGCGAATCCAAACTCACAAGAGTGTCATAGTCAACACTGCTACTTTGATCTAAACCAGACATATCTTTAACGAACTTCTTCGCGCCTGACAATGTCCACTGTTGATTTTGAGCAGAAACCCAATCTTTGCCTTTGCCCGAATTTGCTATACCTTGCAGAACTCCAGAAATACGAGCGGCCCCATCAAACGGGTTAACAAGTGGTGGGGTTGGGATCGATTTATCCAGCATCACAATCAAATCATTGCTTCGTCCTAAGTTGAAGCTCACGTTGCGATTTCCGATAAACATCTGCGCACCTTCCAGAGCCTGATAGCCACCGATATCGAAGCTGTGTTTGCTCTGACCATTACCGATATGAACCATCACATTGTTATCACCAAATGCCAATGACTTAAAGCCACCAGTGCCCACTTTAATGCTAACGTTAGATGTGCCCCAATTCACCGCGGTAAACTCGCCATCGCCCACATTCACTTGGATGTTCCCAGAGTAGCTGAGCTGATTGCTGTTTCCTGAAGTTGAGGAGGTTCCTTGATTTATTTTTCTTTTTTCTGGTGCCTCAAAAACATTGTTGTTTTCACCAATAGCCCCACGGACAGACTCGTCCGTCTTGCTCATACCAACGTGAGAAAGATTAATGTTTCCTTCAGCAATGCCATTTCGAATACGCTCTTCTTTCGTCGTCACTTCACCTTGAGCATCCAAACTAAATGTAACTTTGTGTTGTGGCGCTTTTTGTACCCAGTCGCCATTAGCATCACGAGTGTGTTTACGACCAGTTGAGTCAACCGCAACCTCTGAGCTCCGGACTGAAACATCGCTACGAATTCCATTTATATCCATCGCTTTAATAAGCTGCTTACCAAAGCCTTTCTGTTTGTCATCACTAATTAAAGAACAGCCCACGACGCTAATATGATCAGGTTGAGTGGTGATGCTTCCTGATCCACTGAAGGCTTGATTCAATTTAGCAAGCTTGACTGCTAATTCATCAGCACTATAACCACTCATGCGCATATTATTGTTTTCTGAATCACCACGGCCATGACCAACTAATTGCCATCTAACCTTTCCATCAAGCTTCGAGGGGTCACCAAACACCACTCGATAGTTTCCGTCTGAATCAAGTTGAACTACCACACTCTTATCAGGATGTTTACCTGCTAAGTTCCCCGCAGCTTTAGCCACCACAGGGTCGTTCTCCATTTGAACAATAACTTGTCCATCAAATCGAGTTTCCCCGCCACCCGTTTGAGGTAGAACTTCAACACGCTTCCAACTATCAACATGTTTATTATTAACATGACCGTCCTCTCCACTTAAGGAGCTAGTGAAAACAATCTTTGGTTTATTCACGACATCTTCGTAAACAGCACGTAGACTCACATCATCCTTCTCAATCTTGAATTGGTTCGTTTCACTCACTTTAAGTGCCGGTAAACCTAAACGATGGGTAATGCCAGGAACAAACCCTTCAATGCCTTTGTGAGATTGCAAATGTGCTCTCCCATAGATAGCAACAAATTTTTCACCCGCTGGCAATTTTTGCAACGTGTCTACCGCTATATTATTTGCAGCTCCAGCCCGATACATCAACCCATGCTCTGTCCCTTGAATGTTAGGGCGAGCCGTAATATTCGCATCAAGAGCAACAATGCGCATACCATTTGAACGTGCATTTTCAAACAAAGTAACGTCTATATGCTTAGTTTTGAGCATTGCACTTAATTCATTGGACATCACACCAGTAGCCAGATAATTGTCAATCAGTGGCTGCGCAAGATCCGAACGCAGGTGCTCTAGACCAATGACAGTGATACCTTGCTTCTTGAGTACATCCATTTGCTCATTAACAAAGCGCAAACCATTAACATCGCTGCCATGTACTTCGCCAATTAAAAGACCTTTACGGTCATTTAGAAGTAGAGAAAGCTGCTCTTCGACATTCTTCTTTTCGGCAAGTTTCTTACTTAGGTCTTCGTATCCAATACCAGAATATTGGCGATCCCAGCTCTCAACATCTGTCTCATGACTACTGTGGTAAATACCTTTAATTTGATCCATTCGACCGGCTTCAACTTGAGAAACATAGTTTCTGTCTGCGAATTTCTTTAGCAAGATCATTTCAGCTGAATCGCCGGAGCTCCGATCCGACGACTTAGCTGCTTCTTTCAAGAAATAGAAAGCCATCTGAACAGACTCAACCCCGGTCAAGTCTTGAAGCTCTTGGTAACTGTAACCCAAGTGGACAGTTTTCGTCGCTTCATCCAAGACAGCTTTGCTTAGTAAATCGTTCGCCTGTGATTTTTCCAACCATTGTTTGAAGTCTGAATAATGTTCGCCAAGTTCGATGTGATATTTAGCGTCAAAGCCCAAATCCTTCGGAGTCTCTCCATTATATCCTTGCTTTGGCGATAAATACGGGTCTTCATTTGCCCAACGGACCATCATTTCGGTTAGACCCGCATGTTCACCATTGGCTTCCTCGATCGCCACCATATAAATGTCAGCGGCAAGTTCGGGGCGTGTCTTTGCAATAGCGTCAATGGCCTTTTGGGTAACTTTCATTTCCCCTTTAAATAACTCAGTACTTACCTGCTCTTTCAATTGCGTTAGTGCATGATTACGACCGGAGGTTGGATGTTCAGCTAAATAAGCGTTAATCTTATTGCAAAGTTCAAAGCTCGCGCTCATCTGCTCTTGACCATTGGAATGATGCACCAAATCAACTTGGTCTAAGATACTTTGATAAGAAGCACCAATCGGTTTAGCAAAAATTTTCGCTCTATCTTTCAGCTCTTGCTTCGTAAATACTTGAGATAAATCTACTTTTAATCCGGTCTTTTTTCCTAATGATTCAAGATCCGCAACTTTGTCACTTGTCGCCCTCTTAACTGGTAACACTTCCCCTGGTTCATCTGATGCAGAATTAGCATGCTCTTTGTAGAACTTAAGCGTTTTATCCAATGCCTTGTCCAGCGCATCGCGCACTGTGCCCTTTGAGCTATCATCAACTAGGTCTATCAGATCCTGATAGTTGGCGGTGTAGCTTTCCAATACTTTTTTGCGATCCTCTCCCGTTTCCTGCAAAGCTTTGTACACAGCAAGGCTTTCGTTGACTGAGTGACCGCCGTCAAAAACTAAGAAAGACAAGGTGTTTAGGTAAGCTTGATCAACAGAGAATCCTGGATTCTTACTCGCAATATGTTGGTTCAGGTGCGTCATGATATTGGTTGAACCCGACGCGCCCGTCACTACCGGCAGACCATTATTCAAGGCATTACTTTCGAATGTTGTCTTTTTACCCGGAGTAAGAATTCGACCATCTGCGACACTGCGGCCTTCTATAAAGTCATCGTAGTTATCACCTTTCGGTTGATATTGAAGCGCCGTACCATAATCACTGGTTTTCTTTTCAATAAGGGTAACTTTGTTTTCACCTTCAACCCCTGATGATATTACCGCATCAGTTGAACGAGCCTTGGTGATAACATTCCGATAGAAACGGTCCCCTTCAGCTTTCCACGGGGCCATTTCCATTCCCAAACCAGGGGTAATTGCCATTTTCACAGCCAGGAAAGGAACTTTTATAACACCGAAACCATCATCAACTTGTGTCATCATAGTTTTGAAGTTGTCATAATTCGGTGTTTCAAGGAATTGAGTTAAGGTCGGGACGCGACTAAACCATGGACGCTTGTCTTTAGCGATCTCTTCTGCAAACGCTTCCATTTTTGTCTGGATTCGCTCAGCGCGCAACACATCGTCTCCCGCATCCGGCAGCAAGCCATGTATCCATTCGTCAAAATCATTAACTAAACTGGTTCCGATTTGAACTGAAGTATTAATCGCTTGTTCTGTCGGTGTTTTCACCAACTCATGAGCTATTTCAGAGTCAAAACGACGGCCAAACAAATTATCAAGATATTGACCTGTCGCTTTATCTTTCTTTGCATCAGCCAGTAATTTATTTGCCAGCGTTTGCAGTTTAGGGTGTTCTGCTAACTTTTCATGAGCCTCGCTAAACAGCTTAACCGCTTTCTCTTGAGTCACACTTCCGCTCATCCATAGCGTTTTAGCTTGCTCTACTAACTCATGTATTTCATTCGCATAAGTTTCAGTAGTCTCTATCTGACCTAGCTTATAAATAAATTCAATAAGGCTCTCATTTTCAGTTTTTGGCGCATCTCTCTCTGAAGTTGAATTCGTCAGAGTCGGTGAAACCACTCCGAACGACTTTAAGCTATTGATTTCGTGCTCGGTCAAAGGTTCAACCAAACCAACCACACGACCAATACCGTCAAACACGAGCTTAGACTCAAACGCTTCAACAGCTTTCGGATCAATTGCAATACCAAAGACATTGGCGTCCTTCGAACGGTTCCTCTGAATATGGCTTTGCAGCGACACCATTTCAAATTGGAGTGTCTTAACTAACTCACCACGTTGAGCGAACTCTTTTGGATTTTTTTTCTGCCACTGGTGAAGAGCCAACTCTAAGGCAGCAAGATTCTTTTCAGATGGGGTACGCTGAATTGACTGAATGTTACTTCTTACCACTTTCAACTCTTTACTAGGTAAATCCGTTAAAAGCTTGCCAATGTGTCGCTTAGTCGAATCGACAAATCTTGCATCATTAGAGCCAAGCAATGAGAAGTCAAAACCATCTACGCCTTTTCTTACAGCTAAAGAAGTGTCAGCCGCTTCACCCAGCCCGTGAAGATTGACACCTGAAATGCGAATATCTTTTCGGTTTACATCTTGTGAGGCTCGATTTACAACTCTGATACTGTCGGTATTGCTCTCAGTGAACATGGAAGTGATAGCTCTTCCGGTATTTTTAGAGCGAATACCTGCATTGATTTGTAGTCGGTTTACGGCTTGAACAGCATCGTTTAACGCTTCTTGCTCTTGCTCGCTCAATCCTTCACTGAATCGGCCATCGGCGCTTGACTTGTTGTTGGCATTCACATGGTTACCCGTGACGCCTGCACCTTCTATTCTGCGTGCTTTACCCGAAAGTCCACTGCCCACAGCACCTTGACGATCAGGACGATCCTCTTCGTTCTGCTTTGAACCTTTCGCATCCGCTTGTGCTTGATCCGCTTTGTTTTCAGCATTTCTTGCATCACGATTACCACGTTCTTCAGCGTCTCTAGCTGAATTATTCGCATTCGATTCAGCTTGTTTAGCTTCATTAGCTTTCGTAGTGGCGTCTGTTTTACGCGCATCAGCGTCGGCTTTAGTATTCGCAATATCTTTCTCTGCACCAGAGCGACTCTGTTCGCCTTTCGCAACGCCTGCTTCTGATTTCGCCACAGAATCGTTGACACTTTTTTGGTTGTCTACGTGCGCTTTTTTCGCAGCGATGATGCTTTCCCCAGCAACATCTTTAGCCTGACCTAATTTGGTTTGAGCATCCTCTAAAAGACCGTCTGCGAAATGGTTGCGCCAATGCTCACCAGATTCACCTACATAAACCGCTTTGTTATCCAGCACATCAAGTCCCTGGGCCAATGTCGTCAGGTCTTTAGTTACCGCTTCAGACTCTTCGTTCACAGCATCACGCTGCGCTTGACCATTGCTCTTTAATGCTTCTTGATCGGTGGATTCTAATTGAGCCTGAGAACCCGATACGGCTTCAAGTTGTTTCTGCTTTTCTTGCTCTAAGCGTTGACGATCGGCTTCCGCTCGTTCTTTGTCAGACATTGCATTTTGCGCAGCTTGATTTTGTTCCGCATTATCGGCAACAGCATTAGCTTGGTGTGATGTTTCAGATTTCGCCACAACATTATCTAA
This sequence comes from Vibrio sp. 10N.222.52.C12, assembly GCF_041474215.1. NCBI lineage: Bacteria > Pseudomonadati > Pseudomonadota > Gammaproteobacteria > Vibrionales > Vibrionaceae > Vibrio > Vibrio sp. 10N.222.52.C12. The sequence goes on along the minus strand of NZ_JBFRTR010000043.1, from coordinate 5,714 downwards.
AACATAGCCCAACCCATCATCATGGCCTGTGCCTTTAAATTCTATTCGGTTGCTGCCAGAATTCGCAGTCAACTTAAGTGTTTTTTGTTGCCAAGCTGCTTCATCGCCAGAGGTTGAGAATACAACATTACCGTTCCAGAGAACTTCTATGCCTTCGTTGCTTGAAATACCTGCACGTTTTGCAAAATCAAAGCTAACCGCAATGACTTCACCTTCCGCTAAATCCGTTAAATCTTGAGAAAGACTTGTATTAGTATAAGTATCTAGCTCTGTAACAAGTGAACCATGACCATCACCACTTACGCCATAATCCTTACTTGAAGAGGCAACTTCAACACCGTGAGTCGATTCCCATCCCAGACCACCTTGCTCAAAATCACCATTGACGATCAAGTTAGGTGTTTTCGTTTGATTTGAAGATTCTTCGATGTTGAGTTCATTTTCCATGTTGCTGAGATCAGGCGTTTCAACGTTGGTCACGCTTCCACTTAAACCGTCTCCTAGATCGGAACCCACTTCTTCGATTTCATCTAAGTCGAAACCATCAAGTTTAGTGATTTCAGGCGTTGAAATAGCACCTCGTCCTTTCTGAATTCCTGATGAAGAAGCTTCATCACCTTGAACTAGGTAATTAATCGCTTGGCTGCCACCCACTCCAAGAAGAGTTTGTTTAATATTATCAAACAGTGCGGAAAGCTTATTGCTGCTCGTGTTACTTGACGCGACGGCTAGGCTATAGAAATCACCGTTACCCACTTTGATAGCAACGTTATTTCTGGCATAAGAAGCGTTAATCCCTAAGCCATCACCTACGTGAATATTCACGTTTGCTTTGCCTTTCATCACCGCAACATTGAGACCGTCACCCACTTTGGTGTTAACGTTATATTTGCCCCATGCAACGTTCACTGAAATACCGTCACCAATTTTGGTGTTGATATTCGCATCACCATAGGCCGCCGTTACACTCAGGCCATTACCCACGGTTGTCGTAATATTGGCTTTACCTTTTGCCGCCGTGACCTGCATACCATCACCGACTTTAGTGACGATATTGCCTTTGCTCCAAAGTGCGTTGAAGCTATCTCCGTCACCCACTTGAGTAACGATGTTCGCTTCACCTTTCGCTAAAACAACATTACGGCCATCACCCACTTTCGTAATGATATTCGCTTTGCCCCAAGCTCCCGTGTAATCATCGCCATTACCGACGTGAGTAATGACATTCGCCTTACCTTGAACCACAGAAACTTCTTGGCCATCACCGATTTTGGTGATGATGTTCGCTTCACCTTTGGCGAAGTTGTATCGATCACCGTCACCAACGTGAGTGAAGATATTTGCTTGTCCCCAGGCCACGTTAACGCCTAATCCATCGCCCACTTTTGTGATGATGTTAGCTTTACCTTTCGCCAAACCAATAGTCGTACCATCCCCCACATGGGTCATGACATTGCCCACTTTTGATATCAGTAAACCAACGGTGGTTCCTTCGCCAACTTTGGTTAAGATATTACCTTTACCCGCCAACACAGCTGCGGTTGTTGCATCACCAACATGGGTCACTACGTTTGCTTTCGCAGCTGCGACAACACCCATGAAGTCATCACCGACTTTCGTTATGATATTCGCTTCACCAAGGGCTAGTACGCCAGTAAGACCATCTCCTACGTGAGTCATAATGTTTGCTTTACCAAACATCGCGGCTAAGGTTGTGCCATTACCCACTTTCGTCATCACGTTTAGTTCGCCAGCAAATAAACCTAAGCTTGTGCCATCACCAACGTGAGTATAGATATTCGCTTTACCGATCATTAATGCAGCAGTTAGGTCATTACCCACTTTCGTCATGATATTGGCTTGGCCAAGCATTGCAGTAAACGTGCTGCCATTACCCACCTGAGTGAATATATTTGCGTTACCTACCATCGCGGCTATCGAGGTACCATTACCCACCTTAGTCGCGATATTACCTTTTGCTATCATTAATGCGACTGTTGTGCCGTCACCAATATGCGTAAAGACATTCGCTTCTGCGACCATAAGCGCTAATGCATCACCATGACCAACCTTGGTAAATACATTGCCTAGGCCGCCCATTAGCGCCCACGCGTTCCCTTCACCAACGTGAGTGAAGATATTGCCTACGCCGATCATAGCGGCTATTGAAGTGCCGTCGCCTACTTTGGTGAAGATATTACCCGCAGCACCCATTACGCCAAGTGTTTGGCCATCGCCAACATGAGTCAGTACGTTACCAATACCCAACATAATGCCTGTGGTATCGCCATCGCCCACCTTGGTTAGAATGTTCGCCCCACCAACCATGACGCCAGTTGTCGAGCCATCACCAACATGTGTAAGTACGTTGGCGCCTCCTCCCATAACGGCAAGCGCATTGCCATTGCCTTTTTTGGTTAGGATGTTTGCACCACCAAGTGCGACTGCGGTCGTATTTGAGGCCGTATCATCACCGCTAATATGAGTAATGATATTGGCGCCACCAAGCATACCCGCCGTGAGGTCACCGTCACCCACTTTAGTTATGACATTCGCGCCACCGACAAGTACAGATGCGATGTCGCCCTTACCAACCTGTGTCATGACATTAAAGCCACCGACCGCTAACCACAACCCGTTGCCAGACCCAATTTGGGTGTGCGTGTTGTAGCCGCCTAGCATAGTCAAACGACTATTACCGTTACCTTTGTGAACTGAAATATTGCCATAAGCAAGTAAGTGGGCTAAGTACTCGCCGTCACCAATACGAACCAATACATTGACCGCACCGCCTGCGTAGACATCCATTTTCCCTTGTTTGCTCTGATGAACGAGCACGTTAGCTAAACCAGCACCACGGAAAGTGAGGTCGCCTTCATCGCCACTTTTAACAATGACGTTAGCCGCGCCGCCGCCAACAAATTCGGTATCACCAAACTTAGAGCTGTGAAGGATAACGTTGGCGAGACCACCACCGTTAAAGTAGACATTACCGCGTGTCACATTGGATTTGATGACGTTACCGCCACCGACACCATTGAACCGAACGTCCCCTGAACTTTCACCACCATCGCTAGCAGACTTAAACAATGATTGTTCATTGTATTCATCAATATCCGCTACTATTTCACTGGTACTTCTCAACGTATTAACGCTGTATTGTAGCTGACTCAACGAGTAACCATTTTTGTACCCAGAGCTGTAACCGTTTGCGGAAGAAATATCTTCACTAGACAAATTTTGGGTGTGGTCGCCTTCTTTATACCAAGGACGAGCTTGATACCTTAGTACTCCGGTATCGGGATCGTTTGCAAGTTCGACGACAACTATTTTTGTGTATGACCCCAAGACTTTTGCATAGACGTACGTGTTTGCTTTTCGATTCGATTTAACTGCTTTGACATCGACAGTCGAGCCATCCGAAGAGATAGCATGCCCACCCATTTTTGCATCAGATAATGACACGTCTTTAGCATCAATCACCGCACCGTTAGCGTAGGTCACCCACTCATATTCTGTAAGGTCTTTTTCAACGGCGTGAATAGTCACCGCTTTCTGGTGTTCAACTTTCAAATCCGACAGCGTATATGCGCCATAGACTTTAACGGGGTTAAACCCGCTCTCAGAGGAAATATCCTGGCTCGTTAAGTTACTTAAATGATCGCCTTCTTTGTACCAAGCGGTAGAATAATACTTAAGCTCTCCAGTTTCAGGATCGTTACTCAGCTGAATTTTATTTATTTTGGTGTACTTAGAATCCGAGAAAGCAAACAGATAAGTATTCGGCTCACGTGTCGATTTTATACCCGTAACTTGATGATCCTGGCCAATCCAAGTTCCACTTAGTACCGCTTGAGTAAGCACGATTTCATCGGCATTGACATGCGCCATCCCTTCGCCGTCGAAGTCTTTACCTATCCCTTTACGGGTAATATTATTGTAGGCTCCCCCCCCGGAAAAACTGACATTTCCGTGGGCGACATCAGAGTAAAGGCTGTTGTACCCTCCAACCCCTTCAAATGTAACGTTCCCTCGTGTTTCAGCATAAACGTCATTAGCTTGGCGTGTACGTTCAATTCGATTTGATGCGCCTGCACCCTGTAGGGTTATATCTCCAACTTTACCTTTTCGAACCAGATGATTATCGGCACCAACACCACGGAAAGTGATATTGCCAGTTTCCACTCGTGAACTAATGCTGTTAGCCGCACCGCCCCCATCGAATGTCACATCACCACGTGAACCCTGGTATTTATTGAACCAAGTTCGGTCGAGTTTGTTTCCGGCCCCTGCCCCCGTAAAGGATAAGTTACCCTGGTTTGTTTCATGCCAAAGACTGTTGTAACCACCAACACCACCAAATGTCACATTACCACTTAGACCTTTACGGGTTATACCGTTGTATGCAGCTGCACCTCCATAATTTACGTCACCGCGATTACCTAAGTGGTCAATAGTAACTCCACCAGCAAGGCCGGCAAATGAGACATCACCACCCCCACTTTTATTGATATCAACATACCCAGCCGCACCTTTTACACTAAGGTTACCAATAGAATCCTCTACCTTTAGATGGGCCGCACCGCCTACGACTGTATCATTACCACTACCCGTATAAACTGTGGCAGTAATTGAAGCGACGGTGATATGATCATCACCGCCGTAAGCTCGAATATCGCCGCCAATAAGACTAGTCGCAACAATATTATTGTCCCCATCGTCAGCGGTATAGCTCCCTGTAAAGAAGTATTCAACACTTCTCCAAAATGGTTTTCCCATAAAATAAACTCTAATTTCGGATTAAATAGAAAACCACTGTACCTTTCTGATACAGCGATCACTTTGAACATTGACCTTGCCGCGGACCGTACAAACTTTCTGCCCCTGCCACGGAAGGAATACACGGCGACGAAGGTCATTGACAACTTCGCGGCCATGACCGAATGGCGCTATCATCTCTGGGATATAAATATGCTGGCCAGATTGCCAGTCAGATAAAGAAATTTCCCGCACTCCAGATAACAACTCATCTCGGCTTTGCTCAGACAAAAACGCCCAATTACAAAATGCAATTGGGCGACCTTGTTCATCTTCGTAATAGCAAAACTGGTTTAGCTCAAACGCAGGCATAATACGTTGCTGCCATTCAGCAACAACGTATCTGCGATGAAGAGGTGAATGCTGACTTAACAACATCACCCCTCCGATTATTTTTTGAATTTGCGCTAACGTAAGATTTGCTGATTGATATGCAATAGACATATGCCCAATATCACCAAATGCAGTTGCTATTTAACTTTAGAAACTCGCTTTTTTGGCGCAGTTTTTTCTTCCGTTGTTCCCTCTTCAGCCTGAGGGTCAACCGGTTCACTTGATGGTAAAAAACCCGCTGCAACTAACTTGTCAAATTCAGCTGACATGCGAGGATCTTCGAGCATGTTTTTAACCATGGAAACCATATACATAAAGCCAGAAGCTGGCATATGAACCACTTGTTTAAGCTCAAGGTCATCATCATTTTCAGCCATTACGCCACTAGCCATATTTTTTTGGTCTTGACCTACGAAATAAAGGGAAAAAACGCCTTTATTATAATTAACACTAGAAATGGTTTGAACAAACTTCTCTGTCATAAAATAAAATCTCAAAAATTTAACAAAACAAAATGAAATGAACCTTAATCGCATTTAATTGCGAAAAAGGAACTATAATTG
>NZ_JBFRTR010000042.1:55008-76861 GCF_041474215.1 Vibrio sp. 10N.222.52.C12 | reverse complement strand
TAAGATCCTGTCTATGAGAGGCGCATATATAGTCCTAATAACTTAGGTCAACAAATCACGTATTTTGTCGTCACGATAAAAGAGCGGAAGAGCATGGTACTTTGATGTGACTTCATAGTTAACAAATTTGTTACAAATCAATATGAGTTTGCTATGGTGTAGGTCTGACCAGTTGAATTATCACAAGGAGTGGGTTTGCAGCTGCATACCATTAAAGGTTACATCCAATACATGTACTTGGTGGAGTATCCGGACAAATTACTGTTGCTCGATGGCGCATGTCGAGCCGATATTCCGCATTTGAAGGCTTTTATTGAAACCGAACTTATGCGTGATTTTTCTGATCTCCACACGGTTGTGGTGACACACATGCATCCTGACCATGCAGGGGCAGCGCACAAGCTCAGAAAGCTCACGAGCTGTAACTTGGTGGCAGCAAAGCGAGACAAAGATTGGTATCACGGCATCGATGGCATTTTGATGCACCTGACCGACTTAGCGCTTGCTAGGTGGATGGCGAACCGCTTAGGCAAGCCTAAAGCAAACCTATGGTATTCAAGAAAGTTAAAGCCGGATTACAAGCTGTCTGATGGGGATAGCATTCCGGGTTTTGATGATTGGTTGGTTCTAGAAACCCCGGGCCACACCGACAGAGATCTTTCGGTTTATTGCCCATCTCACAGCGTTGCCTATGTGGCAGACCTCATGGTGGAAGTGAAAAAGAAGCTGATTCCGCCTTTCCCTATCTTTCATCCGAATAAGTACCGAGAGTCGGTATCTCGTATCTATGACATGCAGCTCGATACCTTGCTGGTGGCGCATGGTGGGCAAGTCGATTTCAGTCAGAAGGCTTTTGAACACCTGCTGATGAGTGCCCCAAGAAGGCCTGTTACACATTGGCGAGTGACGAAAATCAAAACCAAGAAATTACTGTTATCGATTTGGCGATTTGGTTTTCAATCTCATGGTAAATCGAAGAAATAGATCAGAAGTCTGAATGCAAAGTCGTGTATTCAGAGCTGAAAGTAGAAATAGAAAAATAGATAGCAATAAGGCCAGTCATGAGACTGGCCTTATATCGTTGTGAGTAGCTTTAGTTATAACCTGTGGAGCGGTTACGATGACTCGGATTAGTGAGTCAGCAGGAATTCACCCGCAGGGTCAACAATCACTTTGTCACTCATGCCTTGACGTCCAAGCAACATCATGTAAGTCATGTCTTGACGGTTGCTTAGCGTGATATCGATCGGCCATTGTTGGCCACCGATTTTTAGCATGGTTTCAATCACGCAACGGTGTTCAACTTCGCCGTTAGATGATTTAATTTTCTTACTTGTTTTCAGTTTCGCCTTGCAGCGCACCGTCTCTTCTAGGTGATAAACGTCTGGGTGAAGGTCGAACTCTACGAATTTCTCACCATTTGATTTAACACATAGTAGATTGTCTACGTGTAGAGAAGAGGTTTTAGCCCCTGTATCAACACGTGTATGTAGTCCAGTTATCCCTAACTCTGGTAAGCAAAGTGCTTCGGTATTCCCTATGATCATTTTATTGTTCATTTTCTTTCCAATCATGAGTTATCGGTATTCAATCAGCCCTTGCCACGAGTACGGTTAGCGTTTGGTTTTGCATTCTTCTCGATGAATTCGAAAATCATGTCTGCTACATCTTTACCCGTTGCTTTCTCGATGCCTTCTAGGCCTGGAGAAGAGTTTACTTCCATTACTACTGGGCCGTTCTTAGATTGTAGGATATCTACACCACATAGGTTTAATCCCATGATTTTCGCTGCATTGATTGCTGTTGCGCGCTCTTCTTTGGTTAGTTTAACCAGCTGAGCAGTGCCGCCACGGTGCAGGTTAGAGCGGAATTCACCTTCACCAGCTTGACGCTTCATTGCAGCAATTACTTTGTTGCCAACAACAAAACAACGGATGTCTGCGCCATTTGCTTCTTCAATGAACTCTTGAACCAAGATGTTCGCTTTTAGGCCCATGAACGCTTCGATAACGCTTTCTGCTGCTTTGTTTGTTTCTGCTAGTACAACGCCGATACCTTGAGTGCCTTCAAGAAGCTTGATCACAAGTGGCGCGCCGCCTACGTTTTTGATCAGGTCTTGAATCTTGTCTGGGCGGCTAGCGAAACCTGTTTTTGGTAAGCCAATACCTTTACGAGACAACAGTTGTAGTGAGCGCAGTTTGTCGCGAGAGCGACTGATTGCTACTGACTCATTGATACAAAAAGTGCCCATCATTTCAAATTGGCGAACAACCGCAGTTCCGTAAAAGGTAATGGAAGCGCCAATACGTGGAATAACAGCATCGTATTGAGGTAGCTCTTCACCCATGTAGCGAATCTTCGGATTGTTACTCGCGATATCTATATCACAGTGCAACGTGTCGATAACATCGACCTGATGACCACGTGCTTCTCCAGCCTGCTTTAGACGAGCGGTAGAGTATAGATTTTCGTTGCGAGAAAGAATTGCGATACGCATGGCGTTTCCTTAGTTAATACCTGATTGGTAACTGCAAATAAATTAGTTGTTAGCTGAGCTTTCAGTTTTTTCTGAGGCTCCTTGCTTGCTTCGGGGCGAACCTTAAGGCTTTTCGTTCAACTAAGAAAACGAATTAAATTTGTCGAGTCGACAACGGAAATTTATCGATTGTGTGAGCTATTGGTACAGCAGGCTTGAGAGGGGAATTGGAATGGAAAAGCGAGTTGAGACCTAACTCATATTGGGGGTAGGAGCATATTAGGTTGTACCCAACTCGCGTTTACTCGGTGCTAAAAAGTGTACTAATAACGCCAGTTACATAGATCTAAAAGTGTTCGTAGTGCTTCTCTTTCGAGCTTACTGCAGGTGCTTTTTAGCTTGTTAAGATAGTATTTTCTCATGGTCATTACTCTCTCTGGTTAGGCTTTATTTACAACCTATGGTTTGTTGCTGACCCGTTCATTATGGATAATTAAGAGGAACTAAAAAACAGATGGTATTTTTATTGGTTGTTCCTGTTTTGGTCGCATTACACTACTTTTTGATGAATGTGTTTTATAATGAGCTTAATTAGGAAGAGCTATCTTTAAAAGGTTCACTATTTGTCTGATCTAAACATGATGCGTTACTACACGCGGCTAGAATCGTTCGAGCCAAACATTTCTCATTCAGTCACCCTAGCCGAAGTAGCGGATATGCTGTTTACAAGCTTGCGTCACGCTCGAACTTTACTTGGTAAGATGCATCAAGCTGAATGGGTGGTGTGGGAGCCAAAAGTTGGCAGGAATCAACGCTCTAACTTAACACTGCGTTTTAGCAATTCAGAGTTGGCGCAGCATGTTGCAATTAAACTGATAGAGCAGGGCAAGTACGAAAAAGCACTTTCCATATTGGATAATGACCGCGCTGTGTTTGGTTCTTTACTGCAAGAAACTTCCGGCGCGACCATGCGTGAAGGGCTGCTGCACGTTCAATTAACCTATAAGCGTAAGTTTGAGGATTTGTTTCCGCACCATATACACCGCAGTAGCGAACGATTTTTGATCAGACAGGTGTTTAGCTGCCTAGTGACGTGTAATGGTAAAGGTGAGTTAAAGCCTGAACTAGCTCACCATTGGGAATATGACACTGAGCAACTGGTTTGGACTTTCTATCTGCGCCCCGGTCTGACATTTCATGATGGTCAGCCAGTTGATGCCAAGCAGCTGGTTGCTTTGTTTACTGCTTTACAAGCTCTGCCTTTCTATCAAGCTGAGTTAGATCATGTTTCTTCCATCTACAGTGAACAGCCATTGAGGATCAGTTTTAAATTAACCCAAGCGGACACAGGTTTTGCGGGGTTGCTTGCTGGTGTTAAGTATTCGATTCAACCCGCCGAGCAAGTGATGCGTGAACCATTACCATTGAGCTCAATGTCTCATGCTGTGATCGGTACTGGCCCTTTCAGAGTGGTTGAAACCAATAGTGAGCGCATCAAGCTCTCGGCATTCGAACACTTTTACGGGTGTCGCTCTTTAACCGATGAAGTGACTATTTGGCAGTTTGAAGAGTCGATGACAGGTAGTGCTCGATTCGATGATAGCCAGATGCAGGTGTCACCTTATGAAGACTCCGCCTGTTTTCACCAATTAGGGAAAAGCGACACTGAGCTAGTCTCGGCTGAAACTGACGGGCTTCGTAGTCGAATCGAAGATGGTTGTTTGTTTGTTCTGTTCAATCAAAACTCAGCAGTGAATCCGTTAAGCGACGAGCAACGTAAGTACCTATCAGCCCTTGCAAACCCTCAGGCTATTTTGGCGCAACTGGAGCAAAACCAAGGATTATTCAGTGTCTCTTTGGCTCAGAACATATTGCCAAGTTGGCAGAAGCTGTATCGAACGCCTTCCAGAGAGAGCGAGTTGCCTAAGAAATTGAGCATTGCGGTATATAACTACTATGCCCTTTATCGGTGTGCCATTTCCGTGTCGGACATCCTTAAACGACATGGAGTGGAAGTTGAAGTGAACACCTATAGCTTTCGAGAGTTGGCGCTGCTTTCTCAGCGGGGCGATTTAAAAGAAGATTTGGTATTGTGTAACCTGAATCTCGATGATAATGCGCCATCTTCGCTGTTCTCGTGGTTGATGAATGACCCTGTATTGCATTCCGCGCTCGGAGAGATGAACAGTGATTGGCTTAAACAGCGCTTAGATCATCACAAAGCCTCAGTTGAACTGCCGAATTACTTGGCAGAGTTGGAGCCTGTTGCATCGACGTTGATTTCTGATTATTGGCTAGTGCCTATGTTCCATCACCTACAAACCGTGCGTTTTCAAGGCATTTTGAAAAACGTGGCCATTACCAACTGGGGATGGCCAGATTTCAAGAATGTATGGTCTGCTGATTAACCTTTCTTACTAGCTAAATAACTAAGTTAACTCGTTGCCAAAATTGGTTTTTCCAAAATCGACTTTGACACGCTTACGTCTAGATAAATTAAAAATTACACTCGGTGGTTTACTTTTGGTTTTGGCATATAAACTAGTCGGTGTAGTTTATGTGTTGGGTCTATCCCAACGGTTAAAGAGATACCAATGAAAAAATATCTTTTACCGATTTTAGGAGTACTTGCCGTGGTCGCTATCGTAAGCACAGGTTCACAATCAAACGACAATCTAGATAAGCTTCCAAAGAAGTTTGCTAACAGTGAGTTGGAATACAAATCGGGTATGTCTGATATTTTTTCAATCTTGAAAGCATACGTGACTGTGGAAAGAAACGAGCCAGTGCCGCGCGCTGCATTGCCTTTGATTCCAATGACAGCTGAGCAATTGATCGAAGAACAAGACGACGTTGCGTACCGCTTGGGTCATTCCAGTGTGATGATGAAGCTGGATGGCAAGTTAGTGATGACTGACCCTGTGTTCAGTGATCGAGCATCACCAGTGCAATGGATGGGGCCAAAGCGCTTTCACCCAACCCCAATCTCACTGCAAGATCTACCTGACATCGATGTGGTAGTGATCAGCCATGATCACTACGACCATTTAGACAAAGGTGCCGTGAAGGTATTAGCCGACAAAGTAGGGACGTTCTTAGTGCCATTAAGAGTGGGCGCACTGTTGGAAAAGTGGGGCGTGGATAAAGAGAAGATCATCGAATTGAACTGGTGGGAATCGGCAACGGCCTCAGACATTGAGTTCACGTTGACACCGACACAGCATTTCTCTGGTCGTGGCTTGCTTGATCGTGACCAAACACTGTGGGGCAGTTGGGTTATTAACGCTTCAGACAAGAAAGTCTTCTTTAGCGGTGATTCTGGTTACTTCAATGGCTTTAAAGAGATTGGCGACCGTTTTGGGCCGTTTGATTTAACCATGGTTGAAACGGGTGCGTATAACTCACTTTGGGCGGATATTCATATGTTCCCAGAACAGAGTGTTCAGGCACACATTGATCTGCAAGGTAAGGTTATGATGCCAATCCACAACAGTACCTTCGACCTTTCTATGCATGATTGGCAAGACCCAATGGAACAAGCACTGGCGATAAGCAAAGAGCGAGATGTACAAATGGTAAGCCCGGTGATGGGTGAACGTTTGGTGATCTCAGAGCCTGTACCTGTTCAGGCATGGTGGAAACTAGCATCGAATTAGAGCTGTCATCCAAATAGACATAGCTAAACCACTAAGCTGTACAACCCAACTTATACACGAAACGCCACCGATCTTACGATTCGGTGGCGTTTTTTCGTTTTATTTTTAAGATCAGCTTTCTAAGTTCTGCGCCATTTTCTTCGCAATTTTTCTGAATTGTTCTAACTCGTCTTCGGCCATGCCTTTGGTCATTCTCTTCAGCATGTCTTGATCGATATCCGAGACCTTACTCATGATCTCTTGACCCTTATCAGTCAGAACCAATAACTGGCTGCGCTTGTCTTCCGGGTTCGGAGACTTCTTCACAAGTTCCTGATTGATCAAGGCATTAATGAGCCGAGTGACCTGTGCTTTATCACGATCTAGGAAGTGTGCGATATCGATAGCGGTACATGGAGACTTCTTGGTAATGATCTTCATGACACGAATGTTCATAGGTGCGATCTCTGAGTCTAAGCTCTCAATCTGTTCGCTCATTTGACGTTTCAAAGAGTGCACTAAACGAAAGATAGACTCTAGCGATGTGTTATCAGACATAAACGATCCTTAGAAATGTAGTTGACATTGTCAACTACTGTATTTATAGTTGACATTATCAACTTAATTGTTCGTAAATTCAAGACAGGAAATAGATATGACGATTCAAGCAACTCTAACGCCAACTCTTCCTGAGCAAAAAGGCACACCGGTTTTATACAAAGTTTTGGTCATGATGAGCTTAATGCTGACGATTGGCGGCAGTTTAACGGCTGTGATGACTTACATGAATGTCGGATTCGGCGAGGAATTTATTGGCAACTGGCTTTCTTCGTTAGCCCTTGTTGTCGTGATCATGATGCCAATGGGCACGGTGATGATGGCTTTAGTCACCAAAGCCGTTGCTAGAGTGTTCACAACTTATAGCGAGAAAGTTCGCAACCTGATCGTAGGACTGATCATGGCATTCATAATGGAGTCCATGATGGCATTTGTAACAGCGGCAAATAACATTGGATTTTCGGATACATCGGCGTTTACCAGTGGATGGTTTAATGGATTTATTGCCGCACTTCCCATTGGCCTTGCGATCATGGTCGTGATGTCGATGACGGTTAAACCTAAGCTCGAACGATTCATGAAGAGCTAACCAAAACACTTTTTAAGCATTTTAGGAGGTCCAAATGAAAGCATTCACAGGCAAACACAATAACTACCGTATCACTATCGAAGAAGTGAACATCAAAGAAGATCGTGAACTTCAAACCATGCAGTTTGAAATTGAAGACAGAGAAGATATGTTCGCGATTGTTGAGAAGATCAAACATGACAGCGGCTTAGACGAGCAATCAGCAGCGCGACTAGGAGTGAGCATTCGCTTGTTAGGCCCATTGATGATGCAAGATAGAAAACACCCTCTGTTTGTTGATTTCATGCCTCACTTCAGAAACTTCATGCAGAATTTGAAGAAGACGTTGAAAGGGCAGTAAAGCCTGAACATCAGTAATACATCGAAAAGTCAGTAATCAAATTACTGGCTTTTTTACATTTAAATCAAAATAGTTTCAGTTGTTTGCGTCTAGAATATGCGAAAATTGATGGCTGAATTTTCGGTGTAGCACCGTTGTTGAATTGTCTATTCAAGCTTTAAGAAATCCGATATTATACTGGTCATAAAACTAAAGGTGGTATTATATGACAAATATATTTAAACAAGCAGCTGAAGAACTGTTGAGTCGTCGTGTTGCTGGCACCAAAGCACCAAGATTGGACGAACAGTACCGTCCGAATAACTTGGAAGATGCGCTAAAGATCCAATCTTCAATGATCGATTTGAAAAGCGATAAAGTCGGCGGTTGGAAGTGCTTACTTCCTCTGGCTGAAGACAAGTTTGTTGTTGCGCCAATCTTCTCGGGCAGCGTTCAACAAGGCGAAGTTTGTGAACTGTTTGCTGACAACGGCGTAGTACGCGTTGAGCCTGAAATCGCATTTACGCTTGCTAAGAGCCTGCCTGCAAGCCAAGAAGGCTACAGCGAAGAGCAAATCAACGAAGCGATTGGTTCTTGCCACATGGCACTTGAGTTAATGCAGTCTCGTTTTGCGGATGACAGCGGCGCTGAGTTCTATGAAAAGCTGGCCGATGGCCTAGTAAACCAAGGTCTATTTATTGGCTCTGAGATTGATCGCGAAAAAGCGTTCACTTCTGCAGAGATCAGTATTGAAGTGACTCAAGGCGAGCAAGTTCAAGCATTCGACGGTAAGCACCCGAATACACTGCCACCAAGCCCAATTTACTGGCTGATTAACTACATGACACGTCGTGGTGTTGATTTCCAAGCGGGTGAAGCCATTATCACGGGCTCTTACTGCGGTATCGTGGAAATGGAATTCGATAAACCAACGACCTTCCACTACGAAGGCATTGGTGAATACCAAGTAACGTTCAAGCAGAAACGCTAACTTCTAGCGGCGCACTATCTGTTATCGAAAGGCTGTTTACTGATGAGTAAATAGCCTTTTTTATTACGTGATGCTCAATAGGGTTCTTATTACTTTGCATTAAATTAGGCGTTTAGACGTCTAGACGTTGACAAGTTCTAAGTGTGACATTAGTCTGCTCACCTTCCTGTTCTATTGTGTTGTCGTTCCATGTCCAATTCAAAAAATTCTAACGCGGTAATTGCCCCTTCTGCAGTGGCGCTTATCCCTCTGATCGTTTTCCTTGCGCTGTTTATTGGCGTGGGTACATACCTGTCGCTACAAGGCGTCGATTTTGCTTTCTATCAACTTCCAGCTCCGATTGCGGCTCTGCCTGCTGTGATGTTAGCGTTGCTATTGAGCAAAGATAAATTGAACCGTGCGATTGAGCAGTTCTTAGGTGGCGTGGGTCACAAAGACATTATCGCAATGTGTATGATCTACCTATTGGCGGGTGCTTTTGCTGCTGTGGCTAAAGCTTCTGGTGGCGTGGACGCGACGGTAAACCTTGGTCTATCGGCTATCCCAACGAGCATGATCCTACCGGGCATCTTCCTTATTTCGGCGTTCATTGCGACAGCAATGGGCACCTCTATGGGTACTATCGCTGCGGTTGCTCCTGTTGCACTAGGCATTGCTGACTCAGCTGGTATGAGTATTCCTCTAACCGCTGGCGTAGTGCTAAGTGGCGCTATGTTTGGTGACAACCTTTCTATCATCTCGGATACCACGATTGCCGCGACTCGCTCGCAAGGCTGTGAGATGAGAGACAAGTTTAAAGAGAACATCCGTATAGCACTTCCTGCTGCACTTATCGCGATTGTTATCTTTGCTTTCAACAGCACAGCAACTCAAGTTCCTGAAACAGGCCCAATTGAATGGCTGAAAGTCCTTCCGTACATCACTATTTTGATTCTTGCTGTATCGGGTATGAATGTATTCGTTGTGCTGACGATTGGTATCTTGCTGGCGGGTGGCGTGAGCCTAGGTTCTGTTGAGAACTACGGTATGACGGATTACGCTCAAGATATCTACGCAGGCTTCGGCAACATGCAGGAGATCTTCTTACTGTCGATGCTGATTGGTGGTTTGAGTGAGCTAATGCGTCGCCAAGGTGGATTGGCGTTCCTGACTAGCTTGGTAAGTGGTGTGATTCGTGCGTTTGGCTCTTCACACTCTAAGCAAGCGAATGGCCGTGCGAGTGAGTTGGGTATTGCGGGCTTGGTATCTATGGTGAACCTATGTACTGCAAACAACACGGTAGCGATTATTGTGTCTGGTAGTGTGGCTCGCCAATTAGCTGAAGAGAACGATGTATCTCCACGCCGCTCTGCAAGCTTATTGGATATCTTCTCTTGTGTGATTCAAGGCGTATTGCCTTACGGTGCACAGGTATTGCTATTAGGTTCGGTATTTAACTTATCGCCTTTGGATATCGTGGCTAATTCTTACTACTGTTTCGCGCTTGCAGTCGTTGCTGTGGTAGCTGTGTTTATTAAACACCCAGCACGTCAAGTGGCTCAAGCTTAGTAATAATTGACCAAACTGAGTGCTCACTGGCTCTGATAAGAAGGCTCCTTAATAGGAGCTTTTTTGTGCGTGAAACTCATGGCTTGAAAATTCAATGTACGTCTTCAAATACAAGAAAACCGCCTATGTAGACGGTTTCTAATTTCGTTATAGCGGTTTTCAAGTTTATTGTAGTGTGAATGACAATTAGGCTTGAGAGCTTTAATTCAGCTTATTAGTCACGAACTCTTTGTTTCTGACCATTAGCCACATCAGGCCGCCTAGCGTACCGATGGATAATTGGATAAAGCCTAGGTTTTCAATCAGTGACTCTGGGCGGATTGAAACTAATACCATGCCAAGCGAGCCACAAATCATGCTGAAGAACTGTATCAGTGCGACGGCAGAGCCCGTGTCATGATCTTGTTGATTCAACATCAAGTTGGTCCCCGGTACTCGCATGATGATCGCCATTAATGTCGCTGGTGCAGCGATGAACATGAAGAACCAAGGGGACAGGTCGCCAATGGTTAGGGTGAAGATTCCCGCAAGCGCTAATAAAGCAAAACATCCTGAGATGACCTTTTGAACCGGCATTCGGTAGGACAACTTCATGTAAATTGTTGGACCAAATGAGGCGCACAGTGCATTGAATGCGAACGCGTAACTAAACTGTTGTTCGGTCAATCCAAAGTGATCGATGTAGATATAAGAACCCGCCGCAAGAAAGCCCATCAACGCCATCGGTATGATAGAGAAAATGACCAGCAGCTTGACGAACGAGCGGTTTTTCATGACCACGCCCATTCTTCCCCATGATCGGAATATAGAACCTTGGTATTTGTTTTCGAGTGTTTCTCGGTAGCAGCAAGCTAATACTGACGCAAATGCACCAAAAATGGCGAGCGTGACAAACATCATTCGCCAAGAAGCAATTTTCAGTAGAAAGGCACCAAATACAGGCGCAACCATTGGCGCGATGATCACCAGTGACATGATAGTCGCCATGATCTTTTCACGTTCTCGGCCGTCATAAAGATCTTTGACAATGGCGGTAGCGATAACGGTGATAGCACTGCCAGCAAAGGCTTGGAATACACGAGCACTAATCAACTGTTCGATGCTATTGGTCATCGCGCACAATATGCTCGCGACCATATAGCTCGCTAATCCAATTAATAGGATCGGCTTACGACCAAATTTTTCGCTGAGCGGCCCCCAGAACAAAAGACCGATGGCGTAAGTAACGAAGTAGCTGCTCAGGGTTAGGTTGACCATTGATCGGTCAGTATTAAACACCTCGACCATCTGCGGAAGCGCAGGTAAGTAAAGGTCGATGGTCAATGGAGGGAAAGCACTTATTATGACGAGAAAAAATAGCATACCGGTCTTTCCCAGTACTGGTTGTGGTCTCTTCAAGGTCGCTCTCCGTTGTCCAAGGTAGGTTTCTAATTGATGTGATATTGATATACAGAAGGTTAAGGCACGTCAGACAAGAAGGATAGAGTTGTTCAAGAATATGGTGAAAGTATCGATGAACTTATCTCTATGAGTCCGAATCTACGAAGTCGGTCTGTATACTGAATTGTATTACAAAACATTATTACTTTTATAGCTAACGAGTTCAATCAGTTAGTAGCAGGGTAGCTTGTGATCGCCAACGACACATTGTAATGATTATCGAGTTGGCTTGTTATCTTTTCTTTGGGCGCTTTTCGACTAAACCGTTACGCTCTAAACCGCGTCTAACACTGCTGCATAGCTTACCAAAGCGGCGCAGTTCCTCGAAGTTGGGGCCTTGGCCAATGGAAATACTGTGCTCCCAATACATTAACTCACTGTCGACCATCTCTAGTAGTTTCTTAGAGCAACCCGAGCAATTTCCTTTTGGACCACAGATAAACGTCTCTGACTCGTAAAGTGGGAGTTCGTTTTTAACTTCTTCAATTAAGTTAAGCATTGCCGAGTTTAAGTCTGGCTTTTTGGATGTAAGTGGCTTCAAGCTCGGTGCTTGAGTCGCAATTAATGGGGAAGTCAGTTTGTTAGGTTGTAAATTCAAAGCAGCTGATGACATATCAAAGGCCTCAAGGAGAGAAGAAGGTGGGCATGCTACTCTTCACAACAAAGTGAATCTTGATGTAGTGCAATAAGCGTGGAGATATACCCAAAAGAGGTAGGAGCCACAAGCGGTTGTGACTCCTTATCAAAGCTCGGTACTAATGAGAGATTTTAGAATTCGGCGTCGAACTGGAATTCCATCCACTCTTTGGTGACTGGGTGGTGCAGCGCAAGTCTTTCTGCGTGTAAGTGCAATCGGTCGGCTTTATTGCCATACAAGCCGTCACCGACGATAGGCATGTTAAGGCCTTCTTGGTGTGAACAGTGAACACGCAACTGGTGTGTACGCCCTGTTTTAGGATGCAGGTAAACCTTAGTGGTTTGCCCGTTTCGCTCAATCACTTCCCATTTGGTTTCTGCTGGCTTGCCGTGTTCGAAGCAGACAATTTGACGAGGGCGGTCATACAAATCACCACGCAATGGCAGTCGAACATAGCCTTCATTTTCTGTTAGAACGCCTTCAATCATTGCCACGTAACGCTTTTCGACTTCACGAGTAATGAACTGCTTCTGTAAGCTCTTGTTCGCACGTCGTGTGAGAGCGAAGATTAGAATGCCAGAGGTCGCCATGTCTAAGCGATGAATCACAAATGGGCCTTCAACATCGGGATGCATTTCTTGAACACGTGTGTAGGCGGAATCTTTGATGGTTTTACCCGGCACGGATAGAAAACCTGCTGGCTTGTGTACTACCACGATGTGCTCATCTTGGAACAGAATATCCAGCTCTTTGCCTTCTGCTGGGTTCTCTAGCAATGGGTTTGGATCGACTTCTAGGCCTTTCATCATATGGCCTAAAATCGGCACACATTTACTCTGACAAGAAGCGTAGTATTTCTTGTGCTTGCGGATTTCCGACTTTGGAGAGCGGCCCCACCAAAATTCAGCCAATGCCAGTGGCGTGTAACCATGTAAGTACGCGTATTGCAGCAATTTAGGCGCAGCGCATTCACCAGAGCCAGCTGGTGGTATCTTGTTTGGCGTGTTTTCAAAGATTTGGTTAAGGTCTTCAACGTTTCCTTCCGCATTTTGGAAAGCGTATTGTGAAAACAACTTGTGTTGAAGCTGATGAGAAATGTGTGCTCTTTGCTCTTTTAGCTCAGCCAGTTGAGTGTTGAACACATCAACTTTAGCTTGCAACACTTGCAGGGTCTGTTCCCAGTTAAGTTTTAGGTACTTCTGCTGGTTCTTGTCGGCAACACTGGCTTTGTTTAGCTCATTATTTAGCTGTTCGAAAGCTTGCTCATCAAGGTTTTCTTTACCTTGTTCACGTTGTTCTTTACGCGTTTTTCGGCCTTCAATAATCAATAGACGTTGAGCTTCAATCTCTTGCTCGGCTTGCGCTTTTTGCTGTGCCAGTTGCTCGCACAATTCAAGGTATTCAGTATTTGCTTGCAGCGCTTTAAACTCAGCGTTGACAGCCATCATGTCGGCTGTGTCTTGATGGAAAAAGCTGTCGCTGCTGAGCATGTCGAACACGGGCGGTACAAAGTGAGGCAGTAGGTTTTGGTCGGCGATTTTCCCTGAAAAAGCAGAGAAGTACCCCAATTCACCTTCAGGGCTTTTCACCAATAACACACCAAACATTTTGCCGCGACCAGCGTCAGTATCAAGTCCGAAGTCATGCTGCCAGTCGGTTTGTGTTTCTAGATATTGTTGAAGCTGATGAGAGGCTATTTCACACAGTGGGTGCGGTTCGTAGTAGAACGGGAATGTGAAACGCTCAGGCAACGAATATGACTCGATCGGCTGTTGAAAACGAGTGAAGCAATGCTCAGGAGTATGGCTGTTTTCTGAGTCGTGCGTTGGTTTTGATGAGTGCATAGTCGTATTAATACTTATATCGTGGTGATAAATGGTTGTGAGTCTACTGTGTATGTTTAAAGGCTTTAAACACAGTACAAGGCGGCGATTCTACTCTTTATCGAAAAGCGCCTCAAATAAGAAATAGTTCTATTACTGGATAGCCAAGCGACGAGCCTATGAGTTATGGCTTGAACGCCATTAATTGATGAGTAACTTCTCGTTTTTAATCATAGAAGACAATTTAACAAACCAAGGGTGGTAGCCTTGCCGCCCTCTTATTAAAACTAAGGTAACGTTATGATTCCACTCAATACTTCGATTGTTTCCGGTGTCGCTATTTCAGAGAGCGACGGACAAATGAAAATGCTATTAATGAAGCGTGTTAAAGGTGAGTTTTGGTGTCACGTCGCAGGCTCGATTGAAGCGGGTGAAACAGGCTGGCAGGCTATCGTGCGCGAGTTTGAAGAAGAGACCCAAATTAAAGTGGAAGCTTTGTATAACGCGCAGTTTCTGGAGCAGTTTTATGAGGCGCACGTGAATGTGATTCAGCTAATCCCTGTGTTTGCGGTGCTATGCCCACCCAACCAAGCGATTGAACTGAATGACGAACACACCGAGTACCGCTGGTGTAATTTAGAAGAAGCAAAAGCGTTAGCGCCGTTCCCCAACCAACATGCCGTCTACGATCATATTTGGTCGTATTTTGTCGATAAGCCAGTCAATCCGCTTTACCGAGTGAAATTGAACTAATACTGGCTGTTTAAGATCTAGGACTTACCAAGGTAAGGGGTTAAAAAGGCGCTCACTTGCGCTTGGCATAACCCCACATCCACCTTCACGCCGTGCGATTCAAGGATGGCAACTCCACGACCATTATTACGAGGGTCTGGGTCTAGCATCGCCACGACTACGTGTTTTACACCTGCTTTAACCAATGTATTGGCGCAAGCGGGTGTTCTGCCGACAAACGAACATGGCTCTAAAGTTACGTAAGCGGTAACCCCTTCCATTGTTCCGTCCGTTTTGTCGTTATAGTTATTGAGTGCTTCAACCTCGGCGTGGTTTCCGCCGACTTTTTGCGTGTATCCAACAGACACCACCTTATCGTCTTTCACCAAAACACACCCTACTGGCGGGTTTGGTTGGCAATCGGGTAGGGCTTGGCGCGAAGCTTCAAGAGCTTGCTGCATGTATTGTTGGTTCATGGTCGTTACTCAGTATGACGAGAGAGCGCAGCAGTTAGTGGTCGCGTGCGGTTGATGAGTTGATTAGTTACTAAGCTAATAAATTAATAAGCTAACAAGTGGGGGCATGTTCGATCTGATTGGGCTTTTAGTCAATGGTTTTAGCTTTGAATTCGAAAGCTAGTTAACTGTGACTAATCGTTAACTTGGACCACTGGGTCAGCCAGTTCTTGGATTGTACTCTTTGATCAAAGATATCTCGGTTACGCTTTGGGTTGGGTGTGATTTGCAAATCAAACAAACTCTCTAAACCAAAAGACGAAATACATTCGATGTCTCCATTGAGGCTTTGCTTTACGGCCACTGCGGTCTCTTTCTCTGGCCAATAACTCATCGCATCCAATGAGCCTTGGTAAGGTTCATCCCCATTTCTAGTGTGCATGTAGGCTTGATTGCGAACTTGCCAATTCAGTTCGGGTAACCGTTGTTTAAGCTGAGCCTCGTATCTAAGATTCGATTCGTAAGAGGTATCAATGGGATCAAAGTAGATCACATCAATATCATTGAATGGAGTCGGGGAGGCATAACCATGCTGGTGATCCCAAACGAGGTTTCTCACAAAGCCCGCAGCGACATAACACTGCGGCAAATCCAACTGAGCGACACAGTCTAAAACCTTCATTCGTAAGGGATCTTGTTTGATCAACGTGACGATGCGTTTGGCTAGCGGATGTATCATTATGATGTCGGAACATCAGTGACTTGGTAATGACGTGTCACGTTCTGGGAGATTTCACCCCATTCAGAGGCTTTTACTCGCTGTTGGTGCATTTCGAATGCTTCTCGGCTAGTGAATTTTTCATACACTTCAAAGCGATTAGGTTGAAGCGTGCTTTGACTGACTCGAAACACAATACAACCAGGTTCTTCTAGTGTCAGTTCTTTGTGCACAACCAAGGCATGTGTCACTGCTTCTAGGTCGTTGTCTGGCACTAGAATATGCCCTTGCAGAATTACTTTACTCATAATTACGTCCATTTAATTACGTCTATTTAATTTGGTCCATTACGGCTTTTTTCTATCAAAAGCTCTATCCGTTACAAACATAATCCCATTTTGATGTTGTAACGTATAGGCTAATGTGGCGATTATTAGTTCACATTGAATGTATTTTTTAGTTACACCGTAACTATAAAGGTGATGTAATCAACAAATGATAAGACACTGGAACTAAATCAGCGTTGGTCCGGTCTATTAAATTAGTATCATTGAACTGTATTGATACTGAAATGAATTTGTCATCTGAGAGAACTAACCTTAATTTTGAACAGCGGCTCATAGGATTGAATTGAGCCATAGTTGATATCTAGGTCATACTTTGATGTAAATGGTACTAAAAACTCTATATATTTTGTGATTTGTATCATTGAACTGGGCATCAAACACCGTTAGATTCGAATGGTTGGCAATAAAAATAGCTCATGAAGAGCAGTTAAAGAAAAGGAAATATCCCTTATGAAAAAAATGAGAAGAGCACAGCTTCATCGCGTTCGTATCCAATACTGGAAAGACACGTCAAAAGAAGCATCAAAGAAATAAGCTTTAATCGTAGAGCTTTAAAAGCTGAAAAGCTTAATCAAATGTAAAACGCAACAAACTGATTTCATTAGCACTCTCAAGGACCTTCATCTGGTCGGCGACTAACGAAATCATCCCCAAAGAGCTGGCAGGCATTAACAACAATGCAATTCAATGTCAGCTCATTAATACCTCCTCTAAGTTTATCTTCGTTTGTTAAACCTGTTACCCCAAACTAAAGCTTGTTCCTTGTTCCTTGTTCCTTGTTCCTTGTTCCTTGTTCCTTGTTATCGCATCCCTGTACTCGTTAACGTCTTGATAATAAAAAAGCTCCCGATTTCTCAGAAGCTTTGATTTAGATTTTGATATCTGATGTGACTGCCCGATAAAGGCTCGTGCTTAGGATAGACTCTAACGTTGGAACAGCGTCTTTAAGCTCACATCGTCCGTTCTATTTAGCTTTAGGCTCAGTAGATAGCCACCAACACCGATCAGTGCGTAAATACCTAAAGATAAAATCGGCGCTTCTGCAATCGCACTTAATGGGTTGCTTGCTATGAGCACATTCATTGGCAATGACGCGATGAGAGATAGGAAGTCATTGATGCCATAGAACCCAAACACGGCGACAGAGAGGAACTTAATCGCATAGCTTGAGATGAAAATGACAAGCAGTGGAGAGTTTACCAGCTGCGAAATCGCTAGAGTGACGGTTGCCAGTGGCAATAAAACCAGTGCAACTAACATCATTCGTCCAAAAAACACGACCCAGTTGCTCAGCACATAAAACAGAGATTGCTGCTCAACCAATAGCGCCAGTTGTTGTTCACTTGAGACGTTCAATATCCAGAATAGAAAATCTGCGAACAGCACTAACAATGCACAGATAGCCGGAATAACCACTAAACCGAATCCTAGCTTCACGCCGTGAGTCATTGCGTTAGATACCGGCATACTTCTCCAAAACATCGAACTGCCTTCTTGGCGTTCTTTACGCAGCGTTTTAGGGATATATAGCGTCGACAGGATCAGTGAAATAAGGCCCGCGCCAAAGTAGATCACTGAGTTGAGATCTTGTGCGAACTCTCTGTGGATGTCGCTCACGTCACCGTTCACTTGCATTTCAAAGAAAAACTCATGTTGTGCTGCGCCATTAAAGAACAGACCAACGAACAGTAAGAAACCACATAACGCGACAAACAGAGGCAATCGAGTGTTAACTTTGTGCTCGATGAGTTCTTTTTCTAGCATGTAAAAACTTGGATGCATTATGCCTTCTCCATCTGTGTTGCAAGGAATAGATCTGCGAGACCAACGTTATAGATGTTACCCAGTGATTCAACCTGCGCTTTGTATTGACCTTCCAATAACCACTTAGTAGTGCCTAGCCCTGATTGTGAGGTCAGTGGGTTGAGTTTCTGAATCTCGCTTGAATGGTTGTTTGCGACTTCAATAATGAAATAGTCGCTCTCGATGTCTTCCATGCTTTTTTGCAGGACACAATGACCTTGCTTCAAAATCAGTACATCCGTTAATAGGTGTTCAATTTCTGAAACCTCATGGCTTGCAATGATCATGGCGCGTTCGCCGTCGTGGAACCATTCTAGTAGGTGGCGATAAAAAGTATCGCGGTACAGCAAATCTAAGCCCAGTGTAGGCTCATCTAAGATCAACACTTGAGTGTCAGTCGCGATGATGATCGCAAGGTGAAGTTGTACTTTCATCCCTTTAGAAAGCTGCTTGATAGTAGAAGACAACTTAATATTGGTGCTGCTTAACGTCTGCTCTGCTTTTTGCTTGTTGAAGCTAGGGTGCACACCTTGTGTGTATCGAAGCAGTTGTTTAACCGTCATCCACTCTGGTAACACGTTAACA
The DNA here is from genome assembly GCF_041474215.1 of Vibrio sp. 10N.222.52.C12. Classification (NCBI taxonomy): domain Bacteria; kingdom Pseudomonadati; phylum Pseudomonadota; class Gammaproteobacteria; order Vibrionales; family Vibrionaceae; genus Vibrio; species Vibrio sp. 10N.222.52.C12. The sequence continues at coordinate 58,205 of NZ_JBFRTR010000042.1, read as the reverse complement.
TCTGAGATGTACGACAAGTGCTGCATGAGCTCTGCGTGCTGGTGGATAGGGTGGTAGCCGTTTACTTCAATCTCACCTTGATAGTTGTGTCCACCAAGCAGTGATTTGATCAGAGTCGATTTACCCGCGCCATTGTGGCCAAGCAGACCAAGTACTTGTCCTGGCTTTAACTCAAAGCTGATGTTTTCGACACCCACTTGATTTGAATAGGTTTTGGTTACGTTTTTCACGGAAAGTAACGTACTCATGACTTGTCCTTTATATGTTGTGCTAGCTGTTTCACGAGTTCTTCGACACTCATATCAATGATGCCTAGCGTCTCAGCGATGGCTGGGATCTGTGTGTTGATGAATGATTGGTGTGCAGACTCTTTCAATTTTTGAAGTGCCCCTTCGGCCACATACATGCCTTGTCCGCGTTTTTTCTCTACCAAGTCTTCATCCACCAGTAACTGATAGCTTTTCATGACAGTAAGATGGTTGATCTTGAGATCGGCAGCAACCGCGCGCACAGAGGGTAATGCTTGTTGCTCTAACCAAACACCTTGAAGAATTTGGTCACTGATCTTTGCGGCAAGTTGCCTAAAGATCGGTTGGTCGTCTTTCCATTCGGTCATAATTAAAACTGCATGGTGATATACATGTGTATAACACTAACCTTTTTATACGAATTGGCAAGGGTTTTATGAAAATGGATCGGATATTTTTATTTTTGGATAAAGCATGTTTGGCGGGGAGGGTACTTGAAGCCTACGTCCTTGTGGGCTATCAAGCAGCGGTATGAGCGATGATTATTTGAATAGGAAATGGTTGCTCGTCAAGATTTCTATTAGGGGGGCCTATTGCTCCTCTGAGTCATTGGGTCGGCTATACAGATAGCCTTGATGTAAGTTGTAGCCTAGCTGACACAAGATATATTGCTGCCTGCGTGTCTCGACACCTTCATAAATCATCGTGATATTTGATAAGCGTCCAATCTCAGAGATATTAAGCAATACACCCTGATGGTGCTCTCCTGACTCGATATCTTTAACAAAGCAACGATCCAGTTTTAGATAGGCCGGAGAGATAACATTGATGATTTCGATGTTGTTATTGCCCGTACCAAAGTCATCCAGAGCGATAGTGATACCAAGTTTTTTGATATCCTTAATGTTATCGATAACCTCACATCCATAGCCAATGTTCGAATATTCAGTAATCTCGACGACAAATTCATTCGCTTCCATCGCGGCCAAATGCTCTCTGAGCCTTGCGAAGTTCGACCCCACCAAAGCGCTCGGACACACGTTGACACCATAGATCTCATGGCTGTTGTGTAATTTGGCTTTTCTGACCGTCTCGATGAGCAAGATAGTGTGAAAGGTGAGTAAATTGGTGCGTCTCATGGTGTTGATGAAGCTTAAAACGCCAACGTTACGCACACGAGATAACAACTCGTAATACAGGACGCTGTTGTCTTCGGTGTTGATGATGGGCTCTTCTTCAAAGGAGATGTGTTTCCAACGAAACAGGTAGATCATAAAGCCCAGAATATAGGAGCGATAAAGCAGTGTGGCGAGAATCAGAGAAAGCGCAGTCCACAGTACGACAATATCGTCACTGTAAAAGGTAATGGTTGCGCCGGTTGGCAGTGGTGTTTGATAGATAGCTTTACTTTCTTCACCAAGGTTCAGAATGTAATAACCATTCTTCTGGATCGAGACCGAGTCGACTAACAGAGGCAATAGTGAGTTTTTGTATCGAGCTTCAATAGAGCGTGTAGAAATACGCACCGTAAGGTCAATGTCATGCTTAGTGTCTGCGAAACGTGAATAAGCGAAATCGGCACTATCGTAAAAGTCATCAACTTGATCAAGGTCTACCATTTTCGATCGTGTTTTGGAGATATAACATGAACCATAAGACGTAGTCATGATGACAGAATCTAGGTTGAGCGAATGCCTTAATGAGTGCACAGCCCCTTGGTTATCGCAACCATAGAGCATGATTTCTTCAGCAATATGTTTGGTGTTCTCACTGTATTCATTCGCAATCTTCGTCGTATAAAGGATTTGGGAAAAGTAGACAACGAATAGGAAAAAGGAAGAGATGGTGAACACGGCTATCAGAGCCTTAATCAGCTCTCGATGATAGGTGTTGAACATCAGTTTCAACATCTCGAACTGGCTGGGCTTGAACTGGTTGATGTCGTACTTAGGTGCGATACGGTTGGTTGAGCTTTTATCGAGATCGATAAAGTAACCTACCTTATAAAGGTTAGAGATAAGTTCGCTATTATTATCTACCTTCGCTTTCTTACATAAGCTTCGATATTTCTTTCTTATAGAAGCAATAATATTTTTTAACGCGTATAAGCTAAACTCTTCGTCAAAGTGTAATTTAAAAGATTCTTCAACATCTCGTGCAGATTGAGGGTTTGATATTGACGAGTGTTCAATAAGGTATTTGAAAACAAAACTCTCTTTACTATTAAGAGTTTCCTCTGATATCTTATTACTGTCTCTTTTTATGTATATTTTTTCTTCATTGTAGATTAGTTGCAAGCTCTCATTATTGTTATTTATATTGAAAGAACAGTGCATAGCTTAACTCCTAAGCGATAGTTATTATATTTGTGTGATGGATATGTGATGGATATGTGATGGCTGGGATTTTCATTCAACACAAGAGTTCGATCTAAATAATATAACCAAAATGTCACCATTTTATCTCAAGATGTTGATACTAATCGCAGAATTTGGGCTTTAATGAAAGGTTATGGAGATGTTCACCCAAAAGTTGAATTTATAAATGAAAGCCAATAATTTACAAGGGGTAAGGGGGATTTATCCATTTATTTTGGTATTTATCCATTTCACAGCTTCTACGCGGTAGGTTTAGCGACTGGATTTAGAGGTTTCTAATGTAGCTTCTGATGGTATTCATTCGGTTTATCGATGTGTGAGATTTATCAGAATTTTTCATGATAAAATTAAATTATGTCATTTTATGTGATATTAATATAATTTATGTGGCGTATTGTTTTGGTGATTTAATTAAAGTAATCAATGATAGAATTAATTATATTTGTTGAATGATTGACTTTAATTTATTCTGTTACGAAATTTAAATAATTAAACTTTAAGGTGGGATATTTAAAATAGGGAAAGGATGATTTTTATCATGATGTGTTGATTAAAGAATTTTAATGGAATT
>NZ_JBFRTR010000042.1:0-54254 GCF_041474215.1 Vibrio sp. 10N.222.52.C12 | reverse complement strand
TATCAAATATGTGTCTATGTAAATATTAATCGGCTAGTGATGAAAATAAGATATGAATGAGGTTGGTGTTATACCATGAGCACTGCCTAAAAGTATAAGCAGCAACAAGTTAGATCAATTAGTGTTATTTTTGAGCAAATGTTAGCGTAACCACATGATATTCAAAGATCTGTTGCGGTGGCTTTGTGTTAACTATGGAAGCGTGCAATCGTTGAGTATTTAACATGCACCATCAAGCACCACGATCTGTGGTTCTTTTTCTGGCTGATAAAGCACCTGACAAAAGTCTCCTTCTGGCGAATAGGTGTAGTTTTCGGTGTCGAAAGAGATGGCGGCTACTCTTTCTGCATTGCTGCCAGAGTCTACTTCTTTGTTGATGACATGAAGCTCTGTTGCGTCGATATTGAGCAGTCTTCTTAGTGAGTCAACATAGGCGATTGGGTAACCATGACAAACGTAGTAGGTCTCAATCTCCGTCTTTTCAACATAGTTGCACTCATCCTCAACGCCAGCAATCGCTGACTTCGCGTAGATCATATCGATACCCGTGCGAAGGTTACCAGCCACATCATGTATTTTACTCGCCCGAGCACTTCCTTGAACGTCTAAGAACTTGACCATAGCTGTCGCCGAAACGATCGCTAAAATTAATACAGAGATGATGAGTTCTAAAAGAGTGAAGCCGTTTTGTCTGTTCATGGTTACCGATTATTTGCTCTGCTAAAGGGACGGAATGAGGGTAATCTAAATACCAAAGTCATTACAGTTAGTGGGTATAATGGTTTGGTGTTTTATTGTGTGAATTTCTAAGTAATTTTCTTTATAAACAATAGCTTAATTATTTCCTCTTACTGTTAAACGCTATGTAAGCATACGTAAGCGTACACACCCACAGCAGCCGATTGTTTAGGAAGCATTCAAACGACTTAATTTATTGATAAATAAGTCTTTAATTGTAGGATTGTCGACCATTCAAAAACTGACTTTCGACTTCATTTGAGGGAATTGGTTTACTAAATAAAAATCCCTGAAGATACTGGTATCCACAATCGATTAAGAACGCTTTTTGCGTTTCGGTTTCGACACCTTCAGCAACCACTTTTAGCCCCAATTTTTCACAGATAGCATGGGTGGCTTGGACAATCGCTTTGCTCCCTTTGTGTGAACCGTGGACGAAGCTTTTATCGAGTTTCACGGTGCTAATCGGTAAGTCATGCAACATCGACAGTGACGAGTAGCCTGTGCCAAAGTCATCAAGGTGAAGCTCTACGCCCAATTTAGAAATATCGCTTAACGCTTGCCTGACTTCACCATGCTTGAAGATCATGGAAGATTCGGTGATCTCAAGGGCGATGCTTTGAGGTTGGATATTGTAGAAGTTCAACATTGCTAATAGCTGCTCGGCAAAGGTCGCGTGCATCTGAATACTCGAAATATTGATACTCATCATCAACTCACTATCAAACTCACGTTGCCATATCGATAGCTGTTTGAGTGCAGAGTTCAGAACCCATTTCCCGAGCGGTACAATCTGCCCCGTCTCCTCCGCTAAGCTAATAAACTCATCAGGGCCTATGTTACCTAGCTCTTTGTCTGACCATCGAAGCAAGGCTTCAAACCCTTTCACCTTGTCGCTGTTGGTGTTCATGATCGGTTGGTAGTGAAGGTTGAGATCGTCGTTTTCTATGGCGCGTGCCAGTCGATGGCGGATCTCTACTTTGCGATGCAGGGTTTGTGCTAAGTCTGGGGTAAACGTTTGGAAGCGGTTTCGACCATTCGCTTTTGCAAGATGCATCGCCATACCCGCTTGCTTTAGCAATGTTTCTTGGTCAACCGCGTTATCAGGGAAATGCGCGGTACCTATGCTGCAACCGACAGATAAACTGCCGATGCCTCTGATATGGAAACTTCGGTTTAAGGCATCAATGATGCGAGAGCAAAGTAGTGGGATATTTTGATTTCGGCAGGTGTGGGCAATCACAATGAATTCGTCGCCACCAAATCGCCCTATCATGCATTTCTCATCAACCAACTGTTTAAGGCGTTCACCAACCCGTTTGAGTAGTTGGTCTCCGACAGTGTGCCCATAAGTGTCATTAACTAATTTGAAGCCATCAAGGTCGACAAACATCAATTCAAACGGTGAGCGATAGGCAATGCTGGTTTCTAGAAGGTTGCTGATCCCACGGCGATTATAAAGCTCCGTTAAACAGTCGTGTTCTGCGTTGTATCTGGCTTTTATCAGCTTCTCTTTTTGCTTTGTTGTACAGGCTAGGTTTAGCAGCAGTTCGCTTTTATCAAAGAGCCACTTTCCTTGCACATCAAAATGGTGTGCTCTGAAGGAGGAAACCTTGATAAACCAAGGCGCACCGGTTGTTGGTTCTCTATTCTGTAAACGTGTATGTACAAAAGTGATTACTATGTTTTGCGTACGGTAAATGTAGGGCTCTGATTCCAATATTGATGATCTATGACCAGTATATATACTGCCTTCGCTTTTAATAAATACTGGTGATAGGAATGTCGAAAACCAAAGTGCTCATTGTTGAAGATGACCAAGAGATAGCTCGTCTAACGACGCTTTACCTCGAAGCTGAAGGTTACAATGTTAGCGTTGTTCATGAAGGGAACTTGGCACTTGAAGCGATCCGTAGTATTGAACCTGATTTAGTGCTGTTGGACTTGATGCTTCCAGGGATGAGCGGCGCGCAAATTTGCCGTCAAGCCCGTGAGTTTTACAATGGAATGATTTTAGTGCTAACGGCTTCCGCCGATGAAATGAGCGAGGTCAGCTTGTTTAAATTTGGTGCGGACGATTACGTTGCCAAACCGATTCGTGGCCATGCCTTGTTAGCGCGAATTGAAGCGTTATTGCGTCGAGCGACTCCCGTAAAAACTGCGCAAGAAACTACGGCTGAAAAACAGTGCGATATTGTAATCAACAGCTCTGCTCAAAGTGCCACGCTCTACGGCCAAAACCTCAAGCTTACTTCTGCTGAATTTGAAATCTTAAACCTTCTCGTTAATAACATCTGTCAGGTCGTGACTCGAGACCAGTGCTGTCAGTTATTTAGAGGGATAGATTACGCGTTCAACGACCGCTCGATTGATATGCGCGTGTCTGGGTTACGCCGAAAGCTGCGCATTCACGCAAAAGACAAACAGTTGATTCGTACGGTTCGCAACAAGGGGTACATGCTGGTTGCGTAAGTTCATTGCTACGAAGCTTCGCTCGGTTTCGATGTTTGCTCGCTTATACCTTGGGATTGTGACTGGGATGTCGGCAACGATATTTTTGTTCTTGAACCTTGGTGAGGGGTACATGCGACGCACCGAGATCGAAACCTTCCTCAATGATGGCATCTACTTTGCGGAGCAGTATGTTCGTCAACACAATCAAGAAAACTCACTCTATAAAGAGCTCGATAGAACAGGCTACCAACAATTTTATATCTTCAATTTACGCCTGTTGGAGAATTGGTCGGGCGAGGCGCCTTGCCAACAATGTGAGTTATACACAACCTTAAACGGTGTGCCGATATATCTAAGTGATGACAACCTCTATTCGACCGTGTTTCAGCTACCAAACTCTAAATTCAGTTTTGGGTTCAGTGAGGTAGGGGACTTTTTCTCTCCTGACATTGAATGGTACGAAGACTCAGAACGACACTTTTTGTTAGGGCTGTTGTTGGCTGTGATTGTGGCGATTGGAGCAAGTGTTTACTTACCTGTGAGGCGTTTTCAAGAAAGAATAGAGTTGCTCGTCGAGAAGCAGAAACAGTTTGGTAAGGGCAAGCTTAGTACTCGATCTGACATGGACGACATCCATCCTGTTTCTGATTTGGCCAGCAGTTTTAACTTCATGGCTGAAGAGATCGAAAGCAAAGTAAAACAAAGTCATATTTTCGCTCAAGCTATCCCACACGAAGTACGAACTCCGCTAAGTCGTATTCAACTGGCGACCGATATCCTAAGAAGGGGAGCCCCCGATAATCATCAGGTTCTTTTCGATGACATTGATACCTACATTGAGGATATCAACGAGCTCACGTCAGAAATCATCATGCTGTCGAAGTTGAATGTCATGGATAACTCTTTCTTTGAGCTCGTTAAAGTGACCTCCGATCTTCGTGAGTATTGCCTAGACCGAATTCGTTACTCGAAACTAGACAATGCCACCTTTGAATCTAAGGTACAGCTAGAGTGCAAGATTAAGTGTGATTGCTCAATGGCACGCTTGGTGTTCGATAACGTTCTCAAGAATGCGGGTAATTACACACAAGACAAAGTGTGGATGACGCTGGATGAGAACTCAGAAAACTGGCTGGTGGTGATTGAAGACAATGGTTCTGGAATACCAGAGAATAGGCGTGATGAGGTATTCCTTCCGTTCTCTCGACTAGACTCAAGCAGAACGTCGACCAACGGTGGATTGGGGTTGGGCCTCGCGATTGCTCTATCGGCGGCTAAAAAACTTTCTTGGGATATCAAAATCGACGACAGCAACTATGGTGGCGCCAAGTTCAGTATCGTGATTCCTAAGATCGCATAAGCTGCAGCTTCAAGAGCTCTTCAGGCTCGTCAAATAACAAAGCCACCGACTAATACCGTGGCTTTGTTATATTCCGATTTACAAGCGAGTGACTTCTTAGTTACTACTGCCTAGAGCCTAGAGCCTAGAGCCTAGAGCCTAGAGCCTAGAGCTTAGAGCTTAGAGCTTAGAGCTTAGAGCGATGAAGTCCATAAATAGCGTGGTCTACGATGCGGCCATTCAAGTTCTCGTTACGAGTTATAATACCTTCTAACGTGAAATGTAAGCGCTCACAAACCTTGCGGCTGCTTTGGTTACCGGTTGCGGCTGATATCTCTACCTTTTCCATATCTAACTCATTGAAAGCAATATCAATCAGCTTCTGGACAACGCGCGTCACAATCCCCTTTCCTTGGTATGTCTCAGATAACCAATAACCTATCGTCACCTTTTGCTTATCATGATCAATAGTATTGAAACTGCAGTTACCGACGACCTTGTCTTGATACACGATCGCACAGGTCATGCTTTTCCCTTCCGCATAATCGTGTAGCGAGCGTTGGATGAAGATCCTAAAGTCTTGCTCGGTTTTACAATGTGGCGGCCACACGAGCCATTGACTTAGGTACTCATTCTGGCTTTGTGAGATTTCCGCGTAGTGAGAAGCGAAGCTCTCTTCAACCAATGCGATGGAGAGTTCGTTGTCGATAACCGTTTTAAACATGTCTTTCCTTTTCTTATGGCTGCTTATTTAAGCGAATCTTAGTCGGCAGGCTATAATGTCGCATGATTTTTAATATGCAACCATTTGTAGCACGGATTTTTCGTGATACGTTGGTTCTATCACGAAACTCATTAAACCTTACAATAGTTGTGTATATAATCATTAGCTATGCATTAGTATTAGCGGCCTAAATATATAAAAAATATAAAAATGCTAGGCTTAAATAATGAATCAACATTGCCAGGACGTGACCGTGGACTTAAGGAAGGCTCTATTCGGTATTGCTAAGGCGCTTGATAACGTCGGTTTCGAAAGTAAAAATCATGGACAGAGAGTGGGCTATATCGCGTATCGATGTGCTCTGAGTGTGGGGTGGGAAGAAGAGCAAGCGCAGCTCGCGTTCTCATTGGGGTTAATTCACGACTGCGGTGTATCGCAAATTGACGAGCAGCGTAGTTTGGTTTCAGGGTTCATTCCTGACTCGAGTTACCACCATTGTCAAAAGGGGTACCAAATTCTAAAAGAGTGCCCGGTTCTTTCTATATTCGCTAAGCCGGTTCTTTATCACCATACTCCGTGGTCTGAGCTAAGGGCTATTCATATCAGCGAGTTAGAAAGAGAACTAGCTGCCATCGTGATGCTTGCCGATAGAGTCGATTATCTATACGGCATAACCTCTTCTGATCGTTATGGAAACCTAACACCAGATGGCAAAGCGAGCATCATTGAACGTTTGACTGAACAAGCGGATGAGATGTTCGAAACCAACCTTGTGCAACACATGTGCGAGTTGGTTGATTTGGATGACTTCTGGTTTTCTATGGAGATTCCATACATCGAGAACATGAGGGATAACTTTGAACCTGTGCCATTTTTCTCCCAGCAAATGTCGCTGGATGAGACGGTGGCCTTTGCCGAGTTTATCGCCAATGTTGTTGATACCAAAAGTTCGTTTACCTTTAAGCACTCTTTAAAGGTTGGGCAGCTTTCAGAATACCTCGCCAAACAGCTGGGTTATTCCTACACCACTCAGCGCAAACTCTATCTGGCTGGGTTAGTCCATGATATCGGTAAACTGCAAACCCCTAATGACATTCTGCATAAGCCGGATTTACTCACTGAAGAAGAGTATTGCTGTATTAAACGCCATGCAACGGACACTCGATTCGCATTGCAGGAGTTGTTCAGTTCACCTCAGGTTTGTCAGTGGGCATCTAATCACCATGAAAGGTTAGATGGTTCGGGTTACCCAATGGGAAAAACGGCGGAAGAGTTGGATCAACCCAGTCGAATTGTTGCTGTGGTGGATGTGTTTCAAGCGCTAACTCAGTCTCGACCTTATCGTGGAGGCATGACGTTAGAAGAGACTCTCGCTATTTTGAGGGACCACGTTGATAACTTTAAGTTGGATCGAGAAGTGTTTGAGTGCCTTAATAAACACGCGCAATATTGCTTTGAATTATCGACAGACAAACGAATGTACGCGTTTTAACGCCACTGAATGCTTTCGAGGTGTGACGCCTAAATTCATACTCGGTCGAAATGACTAAACACCAGAAACAGAAAAGCGATAGCCGAGGCTATCGCTTTTTTTAATGGGGGCTTATCAGGATTTTTAGATCGAGATTAGTATCGTTTTAAGATCTCGATGATCGCTTGCTCAGTTTCCGCTGCGATGATGGCATCAATGTCATTATCATTTTGGAACAACTCTGATAGCGCCATAATCGTATGGATGTGGCTATCTGAGTCCATCGCCGCCAGAGTAATCGAAAGGTAAACGTCACCGTTGTCTTCTGACTCTAAATCAACACCCTTTTTGAATACCGTTACTTGCAGTGATGCTTCGTTCACACCATCTTCAGGGCGAGCATGAGGCATCGCAATTTTTGGTGCCAGAACATAGTACGCGCCGATGTCCTTGTGCTTTTGCTTGATAGCTTGAACATAATCTGTTCATTTCATAACGTTCCGTTACAAACCCTTGTTATTGACTGATGACTCAATAAATTTAACCCGATGTGTGAGCGAATTTATATAAATAACAATTATGTAAAATATTGATTTTATGAATGTTTACTCATTAAGTCGATTTTTGTTAGAACAGCCTATTCAAAACAATAAGATAGGTAAATCTATGAAAAAACTCGTCAGTTTACTGCTCGCTGCAGTATCGTTAGGGCTTTCTGGTTGTGCAACGGTATTAACAGCAGAACAAAGTGCGCCTCAACTCAATGAAGTTCCACAGGAAAAAGCGTTGACCGTCGCTGTAATCGATAAGAGACCATACGTTCTCGATCATGATAAAGAGCCAAAATTTGAGGGAATTATTCGCAGTTCGTTAGGTATTCCTTATACCTACAACACGGCGACACAGCAGCCAATGTCTCAATTTTTGACTGACAGATTGGTCGCAGGCTTGAAAAAACAGCAAGTAGCTGTTGAGTCGGTTGAGACGACGCCTGAAGAGGATATCACCAAGGTTGCTGAGCAGATGAAAGCATTCGACAACAAATCGATGATGTTTGTCTTGAATGAGTGGAAGTATGACTTCCACGCATTTACGGATAACTCTTGGTACAACGTTAATGTGATTATCTATGATGAAGCTGGTAATAAGCTACTCAGCAAAAATTTCCAAGGCGAGAATGATGTACCTGATGGTGGTGCAATCATCAATGAGATGCAACTGATCTACAAACAGCGTTTTGAAGAGATATTCCGAGATGCTGAAGTGAAAAGTGCCCTGCTAAACTAGTTATTCCCACTTTGATCTCATATTTTGAAAAAGCCACACTCTGTGGCTTTTTGTTTTAATGATGGTTTTTTTTGCATTATTTCTTGCTGGGAAAATGAATTATTGCGAGAAGTAGTTCGATTTGTACGCTTTATGACCGCGCGATCGTTTGCGTCAAAAAATGTGATGAAAGTCTCACTTAACTGTTTATACTTCTTTTCCGGTTTTAAGCCGGTGCTTAGCCAATACAAGCCGTCACATGGATATGTGAATGACCCCACGGACCGGACCAGCTACGTTCCACTGCTTGTATAAGGTGATTTTTTACATGAACAACTCGTTGTTACATTCGCTAACCCTGTTAGCTCCTTCATCGCGTAGCGTTTTGCTTGCGGTTCTTTGTCCTGTTCCTTTGATGTCATTTGCTTGGCTCATGTTCACTCTTTAAGGATTACTAGGACACATTATGAATATTCTATTTGGTTTTGTCGGTGTTCTTGCACTGATTGCTTGCGCGTACCTGTTATCTGAAAGTCGTTCTTCAATTAACTGGAAAACGGTCTCTCGTGCACTATTACTTCAAATCGGTTTTGCAGCCTTAGTCTTGTATTTCCCATGGGGACAATTGGCGCTAACAAGCCTAAGTAATGGTGTTTCTAGCCTGCTTGGTTTTGCAGACGTTGGTATCGCATTCCTTTTCGGTGACCTTGCTACTGAAGGCTTCATTTTCGCGGTTCGCGTGCTTCCAATCATTATCTTCTTCAGTGCTTTGATTTCTGCGCTTTATTACTTAGGCGTTATGCAAAAAGTGATTCAAATCTTGGGCGGAGCGGTGCAAAAACTGCTGGGTACAAGTAAAGCTGAATCTCTGGTTGCTACAGGTAATATCTTCCTTTCTCAGGGTGAGTCTCCTCTTCTTATTCGTCCCTTTTTAAAGTCTATGACTCGTTCGGAACTGTTTGCTGTAATGGCAGGTGGTATGGCGTCGGTAGCGGGTAGTGTACTTGGTGGTTATGCTGGCCTTGGTGTTGAGCTTAAATACCTTATCGCTGCAAGCTTTATGGCGGCTCCGGGCAGTCTGTTAATGGCGAAGATCATTGTTCCTGAGCGCAGCACACCAAGTGATTACGACCATATCGAACTAGATAAAGCTGACCAAAGCAACGTGATTGATGCATTGGCAAGCGGCGCGATGAACGGTATGAAGGTTGCGGTAGCGGTTGGTACTATGTTGGTTGCATTCGTGAGTGTGATTGCGATGGTCAACACTGGCCTAGAAAGCCTAGGTGAAACGTTCGGTTTTGCGGGTATTACGCTACAAGCTATCTTTGGTTACCTGTTCTCGCCTCTTGCATGGCTGATCGGTATCCCAAGTGACGAAGTATTGATGGCGGGTTCTTACATCGGTCAGAAGATCGTTATGAACGAGTTTGTTGCTTTCATCGACTTCGTTGAGAACAAAGCTCTGTTATCTGAACACAGCCAAGTGATCGTGACTTTTGCTCTATGTGGCTTTGCTAACATTGGTTCTATCGCGATTCAGTTAGGTTCAATCGGTGTTATGGCACCAGAGCGCCGTGCTGAAGTTGCAAACTTAGGTTTGAAAGCTGTAGCTGCTGGTACGCTAGCAAACCTAATGAGTGCATGCTTAGCGGGTATTTTCATCCTGCTTTAAGCTATATTCAGTTAAAGCGGACACTTTACTTACGGAGTTAACGTAAGGAGGGTGTCCGCTTTTTTGTGCCTGTTAATCAGGCGAAATCAGGTTTTGGCCGTCGACTGTGATTTGTCTATCGTGAGTAAAAGCTCACTCGGAAGAGTAATAGAGCCAGTTCCTTTTATCCGATATACTTGAATATCATCAGGTTGCGATTAATAACATTCGGCTTCGATTAAGAACATTCGATTTCGATTGAGAACATTCGATTTCGATTGAGAACATTCGGTTCCGACTAAGCATATCCGCTTTCGATTAGGAACAATGGCAACCAAGCTAAATTAATCAAGGGTCTCTCCATGAACATTCGCGTTCTCATCGGTCTTATTGTTACCTTCATTGGCTTGTTTGCGATGGTTTACCTAATTGCTGGCGGCGCTCAGTTTCCTATCTACCAGTGGCCAAAAGAGGCTTATCTCGGTTTGGTGTTCAGCGTGGTGTGGGGGGCTGGTGTCGCAGCGTCTGTAGCGTATTTCTTCTCGGCATTGGTGTTTGTTACTGTCGCCGTGGTTTGCTATGCGATCGGTTATAAAATCGGTGGGCTCTTTTCTTCAAGTTCTAAAGCTTAATCTTATCAAGGTGTGCTGATGTTCATTGAAGTAGGGCTGATTTGAATGCACTGGCTCGATCGTTGGAAGGTGTATCGCTATCATCGGAAACAAACTAACCGCTCGAATGGCGACAAGGCTAAAGCTTTAGGTTGGACTAGCGAAGAGAGTCAATTGTGTCGCTTTGAAGTAATCGCTCGTGCGGCGGACTTCGAAAAGAAGAGTGTTTTAGATTTGGGTTGCGGCTATGGCGAGCTGTTTGAACTGCTCGACAGCATCTATCGTATTCAATCTTATACCGGCGTTGACCAACACGCAGGCTTTCTTAAGAAGGCGAAGCAAAACTACACAGAAGATCGTTGTCAGTTTTTGGCGGGTGATATGAGCAAAATGAACCTTGAGGCGCACGACATTGTCATCGCTAGTGGTTCACTGAACTACATCTCTCGTGATTCTGATTATCTGACAAACATGATTACTCGCATGTATGAACTGGCGAATCAGACGGTGATTTTTAATCTTCTCAACTCAAGCCAGTATCCTTCGCGTAATACCTTGATGAGTTATCACCCTCAAGGTGTCTATCGTTTCTGTAAAACGCTCTGCGATGATGTCTCTTTAACGGAGGGCTACGCAGAAGGGGATTTTACGATAGTGATGAACAAAGCCGTGTCAGGAGCTTGATGTCGTCTTTGTTTTTATCTTTACGCAGGTTTTGATATTAACAACTTTTGATACGAGTACTGACGTAGTAAACAGCAAAAAGCCGCAGCCTTGAAAGGTATGCGGCTTTTTGGGTTCTATGACCAACCTAGGCTAGGTATGCTGCTAGTTCTTCGGTGGTTGGTTTTTAATAAGTCCGTAAGGGATGTTAGTAAATACCTTAGGGTTGCCTTCATAGGTCGGCGCTTCATTCACTTGCTGCCAATCGAGTAGCATGATTGCTAGCACATTGCGGTGTTCACCGTACTCAAGATCAAAATCACCAGTGATAGAAGGGATCATGCCTTGTTTCTCATCGATAGAAGCTTGAATCGCGAGTCGAGTTTTCTCTAGAACTGGGTCATCTTCTAAACCTGCCAGTAAGAAGGTCAATCCAACCTCAGCAATCACATCTTCTTTCGCACGCAACAGAATCGTATCGATGTTTTCTCTGAAGTAATCGTAGATCCATTGATGATCTTGCTCGCTCACTTGATGCTGATAGTACTCGGAATCGCCAAAGATGACGTGTGTCATGCCGTAGAGTTTGTTGCCAAATTGCTGACTTGAAAGCTTCTTATCTTCATCGTCTGGGTACGCTTTTTTGAAGGTTTCGACAAACTCATCAACGACATCTTGTTCACCCAGTTGGCGCAGCCAGTAGACTTGATTGGCGAGTTGAGCCGCCCACGCTTTCACCATGTCTTCATTGGTCACGTATCGTGAGAAGTCATAGCGACGAATGATTTCGCGTAGCTTGGCATCGTTCTTGTGTTCTAAACCGTATTCGTTAGCACGAGCCATAGAGCCTAGAAGGTCAACACCAAGGTAAAGGTATTCAGGCATGTGCTTGGTGATGTTGTAGCGTCGAATACTGCGCTCATCGTTATCACCAATATAAGATGCAACTCGCTTCTCTGAGTAGAGTACGATTTGTTCCATGGTTTGAACGTCATTCGACAGGGTGCTGAGCTTGCTTGCCACTCGAGCCATGTCGCTCCACACCGCCGCTGAATACTTATCGTCTAATGTTTGACGATACATGCGCAGCCCGTAGTGACCTTCTTTGAATGCAGGCAGGGTGTAAAGCTGGCTTTCGTAGGTGGTGCGAATTAGGTCTGCAGATTGCTTGAAAGATTGTTCTTGAGAATTGAGCGAATCTGCTTGGGATTGAACGTTCACTGCGGTTGGCGCTTGAACGTTTTCTTGTGCGTGAACGGCAACCGAGGCTGATAGCAATGTACACAGTGTGATAGTTTTTAACTTCATGTCGTGAGGTACCAAGCTGATTATTAGTCTATGTAAAATAACATTGATGAATCCTTTAATGTAAGCGTTGAGTCAATACAATGTAAGCTTTATAAGGTTCACTAACCCTTTTTGATTAAACCATTCGTTTAGTAAAGAAGTTTGAAGTGATGGATCACTCAATATTTGATAGATAGTCGACGTCAGTATGGATTTTTAATGACTTAGCGGCATACTGGGGCAATAAGCCAAAAATGAGCCGTTATAAGGCAGTATATAGAACAATAGTGTTAGAGGTTCGTAAATGCCAAGTGGTTCTAGCAAGCAGTGGTCTGCCAGAGTAGTATCTTTTCTTTTTTTCCTTGCGATAGTAAGCGCAATTGAGTTCTTTCATGCCAAGCAATTAACTTTTCTTAAAAACGAATCGTATTCAGAGGCAAAAAAGCAACTATCCATTATTCGTTCTCGGATTGAAGCCGCGATCGTGTCAGATATGTATATCCTCAATAATTTCTCGACCTTAGTGACCATCAACCCCGATGGTGAGGTGAAAAATTGGGATAAGATTGCTGAGAATATCATTCAAGATGGCTTCCATATTCGACTTATCGGACTCGCCAAAGACGACATTCTAAACTTTGTTTACCCGATGGAAGGTAATGAGCAGATTCTCGGTATTAATTATCGTGATCACCCAAATCAATGGGAGTCTGTTGAGATAGCCCGTAATCTTGGCAACACCTTTATTGCCGGTCCTTTTGAGCTGTTTCAAGGTGGACAAGCCCTCATTGCACGCACTCCGATCTTCCGAGACCCGCCTTTCAATCAAGATTATTGGGGTGTCTCCAGTGCTGTTATCGGTTTAGATGAGCTGTTTGAAGATGTTGGAATCGGCAAGATAGAGAACAAGTATGAATTAGCAATTCGTGGTGCAAACAGTTCAGGGAAAGATGGCGCTGTCTTTTATGGCACTCAGGATGTGTTCGATAATGCGTTCGCCACTGAACAGGTGAGTTTCCCATACGGGGGTTGGTACCTTGCTCTCTCCGGTAACGAACATGTATTGATGGATGAGCCTTGGTATCGAATCCAAGCGGTAAGGCTGGTAGGCTACTCCATTATATTAGTGTTGGCGTTTGCCTTCTTTACTATTTATCGTCTGTACCGGATTGCAGATAGCCGCTCTATGCATGATGAGCTAACGATGTTACCGAATCGTCGATACTTCATGTATAGCCTCAAACAGGCCTTCAAAACCACTCAAAAACAGAGAGCGAGAACCTTTGCCGTTGTAAATATCGACCTCGATGGGTTTAAAGCAATCAACGACACTTATGGTCACGCGGCAGGCGATCAGGTATTGATTGAGTGTGCTAACCGCATAAGAAGTGAGCTGCGTGTTTCAGATATCGTTGCAAGGATAGGCGGTGATGAGTTCTTGGTCTTGTTGCCACGCATCATCGATGATCAACACGTATCTTCAATCGTGACTAAACTACGAAAGGCGATATGCTCGGCGCCAGTTGTGTACGAAGCGCACTCTATTTATCTCAGAATCAGTGTGGGTTGGGTTATTCACAATAGTAACTACAATGATGTCGATGCGCTCTTGAAAGCCGCTGATGAAAAAATGTACGAACAGAAGCGACAAGTTATCTAGGTTGAATTTTAGCTGCGATTAGAATTTAGTTGCTGAATGGGGGGAAAAGCCTCAGAATACCGCGCTTTGCTCCGTATCAATGTATTTGATGAGCAAAAGCTGAAGCAACGCACTTTTTAACGTGTTGCTCATACTAAATGTTATTCAACTGAGAAAATAATCTATGAGTTTTACCTCCCTTGGCCTTTCTGAACCGATCCTTAAAGCTATTGAAGCACAAGGTTACGATAAGCCATCACCAATACAAGAGAAAGCCGTGCCAGCTGTCCTAACGGGCAAAGATGTTATGGCCGCTGCTCAAACAGGTACAGGTAAAACTGCAGGCTTCACGCTACCTATTCTTGAAATGTTATCGAAAGGTACTCGCGTACGTCAGAACCAAGTTCGTGCGCTCGTGCTAACGCCAACTCGTGAGCTTGCTGCGCAAGTGAATGGCAGCGTAGTGAAGTACGGTATTAACTTACCGCTGACTTCGACGGTCGTGTTTGGTGGTGTGAAGATTAACCCTCAGATGCAAAAACTGCGTAAAGGTAGTGACGTGTTGGTGGCAACACCTGGTCGTCTACTTGACCTATACAACCAAAATGCAGTGCGTTTTGACCAACTAGAAATCCTAGTGCTAGATGAAGCGGACCGCATGCTAGACATGGGTTTCATCCGCGATATTCGTAAGATCTTAGCTTTCTTGCCTAAGAAGCGTCAGAACCTACTGTTCTCAGCGACGTTCTCTGATGATATCCGCAGCTTAGCGAAAGGCTTGGTGAACAATCCTGTTGAGATTTCAGTAAGCCCTGCAAACTCAACGGCAAAAACGGTTGAGCAAAGCATCTACCCAGTAGACAAAAAGAAAAAGAGCGCAATGCTAGCGAAGCTAATCAAAGATAACGATTGGCAACAAGTGTTGGTGTTCAGCAAGACGAAACACGGTGCGAACAAGCTTGCTCGCTTCCTTGAAGAGCAAGACATCACTGCTGCACCTATCCATGGTAACAAGAGCCAAGGTGCACGTACTAAAGCCTTAGAGAACTTCAAAACAGGTAAGGTACGAGTACTTGTTGCAACTGATATCGCCGCTCGTGGTATCGATATCCCGCAACTGCCTCAAGTAGTTAACTTCGATCTTCCTCATGTATCAGAAGACTATGTACACCGTATCGGTCGTACTGGCCGTGCAGGTGAAGTAGGTAAAGCGATTTCATTGGTTTGTGCTGATGAAGTGGGTGAGCTGTTCGGTATTGAACGCCTGATTCAACAAGTGCTAGAGCGTCGTGAACTGGAAGGTTTCTCTCCAGTAAATAAGTTACCTGAGTCTCGCTTGGATTCACGTCCAATCAAGCCTAAGAAACCGAAGAAAGCAAAACAGCCACGTGAACATGCTGATGGTCAACGCTCTGGTGATAACGCTCGCGGGCACAAGCCAGCAGGTAAGAACAAGCGTCATGTAGCTGGTAATGGTTCGGCTCCAAAGCGTAAGCCGACATCTGGTAAGAAACCTGCTGAAAACAACTCAGCTGCGACAACTGAAGATAAATCAGTAAGAAACAACGGCAGCAACTTTAAACGCGGTAGTGCGGGCAATAAACCTGCTGCAAATAACGCAGGTGCTCAGAACACTCTGAGCAAACCAAGCGGTGCGGGTAAATCTAACGGTACTGGTAAGCCAAACAACGCGGGTAAACCTGCAGGCAAACCTAAGAAGTCTGGTTACGGCGGTAGCTACGGCCCAAGCAAGTCGTCAAATAAGCCGACAAGCAACAAACCTTCGACAAACAAACCGTCTCGAAGCCGTTCTAAGCCAGCTCCTCAGAAGTAATCTTTTCTGAGATATTGAAAGAGCAACGAACATGAGTCGCTTTATAAAAAGGCGTCTCGTGGGTTAAGTTCTTTCTGTCATAGAAATCGAATAAGCGCGAATATTGAATCTCAATGTTCGCGTTTTTTTATGGGCGCTGTTTGGGGTATTGTTGATGTTGAGTAACCCTAGGGGGAGGTTTATTGCTGTTTAAAGTGATTGAATCTAAGGGAAATATGGCATTTTGGGGAAGGGTAATGAATCTTTAATGATTCATTAATAACAACATAATCACTAGCGTTTTTGTTGGTTTTCGCAATTTGCAATTCCAGTTTGCAAAACAAACAAGGATATACGGCCAATACGTGTCCAGATGCGTAGTAAATACGTGTTTTAAAAGTTGGCACGCATGCTGCATTAGTAATAGTGACCCTTCTTAAGCCGAGGGTCACCTAGCCAACTGACGTTGTTAGTGAACCTTTCTTGTTCACTCAAAATATATGACCAATCACCCTTATTGTGATTGGTTTTTTTTTGCCTGAATTTTAGGTTCTATTTTTTGTTATTACTTTTTTACTCACCACACTTCGAGTAACAGCTTGGCTGGCGTGGGCATTCTCCACCTCTGGAGCAGATAAGCCTCGCCTCTGTCTCAATCCCACGTTCAATCCAATTTATATTTAGAATCTTGGCTATTGTCGTGAGATCTTTCTTGATGTTACGCGGAATTACCACAGAGCCACCATTGTTAACGCATGACGCTTTAAGCTGCTCTGCTATGTCTCTTGAATTACCGCCTTGAGCATCAATCGCAGGGTTGAGATCTATACCAGCACACAGCACACGATTGTTACCCGCAGGATCCGTCATATTGATGGATTCACAGCAGTAGATCCTTGGCTCATCACCCACGTTCAAAATGGATATTTGAGCCGAGCTTCCCGCTCGAGGTTCTGATAATCGACGGAACACAGCCCAATGTTGACATGGGTCAGCGACCGTTCTCATATTTCCCCAAGGTAGCGGAATCCCGTTCCCGCGATATACCGCCTTGAGTTTCCCCGGCCCATAAGCATCAAAGTAGTGCCAGTGAGGGTAGGGCGATACTACAGTCATTCGACGCATCGCAACAGAGGGGGAAACCCCTGCTCTTTTGTGAACGTCGATTTCGTAACCAGTGCGGTCGAGTAGCTGTCTAAACGGAACTTTCGGACACAGAAGTGCACCAGCAAAGAAGCTAGATTCAAAGTCTCGCCATGCTTGAAGAATATCTTGGGAGTTGAGCTGTGAAGATCCCGATATCTGGTTGTCGTCCCACGTGTTGTTGTTACCGACCGACAACACACTCTTTAGGCCCTCTTTGCTGTGCAGAATGCAATGACCGATATAAACCGAAAGGTCGTATTTCAGACGGGTTGGGTACTCTTTAAGGATCTCGTTTAAGAAGATAGTACCGGGAGGCTCAAAGAAGGATGTCACCAACTGCTTAGCGTTAATTCCGAGCTCATCGACTACGTCTTGCGGCGTTCGCGTTACCCAGCGGATGTTGATTCCTAGGCTTCTAGCGATGTCTATCAGGTCTTCTACGCTGAGGTTAAGACGTTTTAAGCCTACTTCTTCCGCAGCGCGCTCAAGGTCAGGGAAGTGGTTCTGGTTGCTCTCTTGGTGTGCTCGAATCAAGAGGTGCGCAAACTGGCGGCCTGAAATGCCCGTTTGTGACAGCATCTCAGGAATCGCAATTTGCAGGATGTCGTTTGAGAATAGGAAGCTCGGCTCGAGCGCCATGCCACTTATCCCACCACGATTCCCCTTATCAGGAGCAATGGCTTGTTGTTCAGATTCGTCGTCGAGGAACCACGTCGGATTCTTCTGAAAGACCTGTGCAATCACTTCCAGCATATCGATGCTCGGAACCCGCTTTCCACGTTCAATCATTGAAAGGTAAGAAACGGAAGGAGCACATTCTGGGTCGATTCTAATACAACGCGCAGACAGGTCTTCCATCGTTAAATGGTTACGTTTTCTTAGGTTACGTATTTTCGTACCTAGGAAATGTGACTGACGAACTAAACTTTTTGACAAGGCCATATTTGTAAAATTCACATTGTAAAATTTTTGTTGTGAAATTGTATGTAAAAAAGCGCTAATCTACAAACTAAGCAATTCACAAAATGACAAATAAATTAAACGTTAGTTTGGAATAATTGCTCTAGGACACATTTTTGCTGTAGAAATCGGTGGTTATCACCGGACTGGTCAAGAGGGAAAGACTATGAATATGCTTACATTCGATAAAACAGAAATCCAAAAACAATCAAAGTCATTTATCGCTGAAGCTGTCTTTGCCGTGGAGACAATCAATGCTAATCAGCAAACTGAAAAGCAAGTGAAAGCAAAGCAGCTGCTTGATCGACTATTCCCACTAGAGAATGGCTCACATCAAGACGTAACCAGCTACGTAGTCGATTACCGCCATATTATGGCTTACTTTAAAGACGGTCAGCACAGCGGTCTGAAGCACCCTAAGCAGTTTGTAGCGTACATGGGTGAGAAGAACGACCCAGACTCTATCTTGTTTCGAGATGGCAGTGGCAGCCACCTAGAGGTGATGTTTGGTTGCCACAAAGGGACAGGTTGTATTGAGCTAGTAGAAATTGATGATATTCAGTTGGAATCATGCACCACGTTTGGCCAATCACCAATGGAAGCAACAACCACAATGCGTGAAGAGACCATTGCAGCGATGCGCCACTGGATCAGTTTGATTCAAGGTGACGCAAAGGGTAAACCAAAGGCATGCAGTGAAGATAAAGAGTTCAGAGCAAAGAGTGGTGAAGACTACTGCTTGAATTATTGCTTCCAGATCTAACGGTGAATCCTAGTTAGCTAAAGTAATTTATATAACTAAAGAAAAAAAGCCCCGAAGATAATGAACTTTGGGGCTTTCTAGTCTCAATACGAGCCGACTAATATGTCGATAAGAGCATTGTTGGTGTGTTTTACAAAGGCATGACTCGGTTACGGCCAAGTGATTTCGCTTCATAAAGTAGCTTATCAGCACGTTCAATCAGCGATTGAGCTGATTCGCCGGGTTCAAGTTCAGCGACACCAAACGATGCAGTGATACTGCCGACTTGTTGACCACTGCGGCGATCTTTAATCGACAGCTTTTCTAGAGAGCGACGATTGGTATCAGCGAGTTGACGAGCAATACGCAAAGACTTGTTAGGCACAATCAGCGCGAACTCTTCACCACCAAATCGATAGGCAGAAATACCTTCACGGCAACTTAACTTCAGCTTGCGAGCGATCGCTTTAAGCACCATATCGCCAAACAAGTGGCCATAGGTGTCGTTGAAATTTTTAAAGTGGTCGATATCGAGAAGAATCAGACACAAAGATTGTTGTGCTTCACACAGGGTTTCTATGTCACGGTCGAAAGAGCGACGGTTATAGAGTGTGGTTGTACTATCGAAAAGCGCATCTTTCTGAACTTCTACTAACTGGGTTTTTAGCTTAGTGATCTCTGAGGTTGCAGAGTTTAGCTGAGAGTTTAAAAACTGAGTAGAGTGACGAATATGACGGGATTCAGACACCAGCTGTCGAACTAAGGACATGACTTCATCAATAGATAGGCTTTCATTATCAACACGAGCCAAGTCCTCGAAGCTTTTATCGATCATGTCAGAAAAAGCGGAGGTGTCGGTCAGGGTGTCATTCATTGAATTGGAAACTTCAGAAACTAACAGTTCCAAATTAGCGCGAAGGTCATTGATATTGGTTTCGGATTTGCTGGCAACATAATTGTTGTATAGCTGCTCACCAACGGCAGGAGGACAAATACCGTAGTGTTCTAAAACACCATCCATGTCTTGAGTCAGCTGGGGAATAGCGTTATCGACATAGGTGTACCAAAGTGCGTAATTTGCAGGTGTCGTTGACACCCTGTTCTTCATCATAAGAGGCACCGCTTTTTTTAGATTTGCGGTGGATTTCTGAAATTCGTCTTTGTTCATTATTTTTACTGCAGATACCAAAACAACTAAGCCACTTGCGAACAAGGTTAGCGGATTTCGAAGGTCTTTGCTTTAAAAATTATATGATTAGTGGATGAGGGTTGGATAAATAACTCATTTTTATTATGAATATCGATTGCGTATTCATAAGCGTAATCTAATGGATTGTTCTTTAACCATATTTGGGCTTATCAAACTTTCGGCGTAGCGTGAGTTAGTATCAAAAGATTACTGAGAAATGAGTGTTGTTGTCTCTGGAAGTGCATACAAAAAGTGAAGTTATTTGGGCGTCGAGCTTTAACTGAGAGTGGTTAGATTGGGAGGCTTGGCTGGTGATTTGTATTTGTTCAGAGTTAACGGGTGAAGCTTGCATCAAGAGGGGAAATGTTTATGAGCAGGCATAAAAAAGCGCCGATAAAAATCAGCGCTTTAAAATTCTTTTTAGCTATAAGAGCTAATTATTGAGCAACAACGTTTGCTGCTTGTAGGCCTTTTTGACCGTTTTCAACTTCGAAAGAAACCTTTTGGCCTTCTTTCAGAGTTTTGAAGCCTTCAGAAACGATTGCACGGAAGTGTACGAATACGTCAGCGCCGCCGTTGTCTTGAGAAATGAAGCCGAAACCTTTCTCTTCGTTAAACCATTTTACAGTGCCAGTATTTGTGTTAGACATAATTTGTCCCTTATTCATAAATTTTCTAAGTTGTTGATTGCATTTAATGCAATGCGCTGATAATTGAATTATTTAATATTGCTAAGAAATAAGGAAAAACTACTTACAAAAACGGGTAACGATTTTACATGTCAATTTTTTACTATTCATCTAACTTAAATAACTCCGGCTAACAGAGCGAGAGCATGTTAACACAGTCTTTTGAGATGTACACGCATTGCTTAAGAAATTTGTGCTTTTTTTGTCATACCGTGCGAATGTACAAGATTTACACTGATTTAGTGATAGTTTTGTCGCTTCGTCCAACACAACAAAAGGAAGCATCTCAGCTTCCTTTTGATCATTAGTATAGACGATATTAACGCTTAAAGTTGATATCTTCAGTTTGATCTAAATTTATTTTTGTTTTCGCTGGTTGAGTCTCTGCAATCACCTTACCGTGTCGTATTGAGTACTGCACTGGTACTTGGCGGCGCACTGCATCAAAGCCATTGTCAGCAGGAAGAATCAGTAAGCTACCTGGCTTACCTTCTTCGATGCCGAAGTTGTCTTGTATGTTCAATGTGCGAGCAGAGTTCTTGCTGATCAAATCAAGTGAGTTGTTGATTTGATCGTAGCCCATAACCTGTGTCACATGCAGTCCCATGTGCAGAACTTGAAGCATGTTCGCTGTGCCCAGTGGGTACCATGGGTCAAACACATCATCGTGGCCAAAACAAACGTTGATGTTTGCTGCTAGCATCTCTTTAACGCGCGTTACACCGCGGCGTTTCGGGTAATCGTCGAAACGGCCCTGTAAGTGAATGTTCACTAACGGGTTTGCCACGAAGTTGATACCAGACATCTTCAATAGACGGAATAGGCGAGATGCGTAAGCACCGTTGTAAGAGCCCATTGCAGTCGTGTGGCTAGCGGTTACTTTCTCGCCCATTTCAAACTTATGAGCAAGAGCTGCTAATGTTTCCACAAAGCGAGACTGTTCGTCGTCGATTTCATCACAGTGAACGTCGATCAGACAGTCGTACTTGCGTGCAAGCTCGAACACATAATGCAAAGATTCAACCCCGTATTCACGAGTGAATTCGAAGTGAGGGATAGCACCGATAACGTCAGCGCCGATCTTCACTGCTTCTTCAAGCAACTCTTTGCCGTTAGGGTATGAAAGAATACCTTCTTGAGGGAATGCAACGATCTGGATGTCGACCCACTCTTTCATCTCTTCACGAACTTCAACCATCGCTCTTAACGCAACGAGTGTTGGGTCAGACACATCAACGTGTGTACGAACGTGTTGAACACCGTTAGCTATCTGCCATTTCAGTGTTTGCTTGGCACGAGACTTTACGTCTTCGATTGATAGCAGTTCTTTGCGCTCAGCCCAACGCTCAATACCTTCAAACAAAGTGCCAGAGATGTTCCAGTTAGGCTCACCAGCAGTTTGAGTAGTATCTAGGTGGATGTGCGGTTCACAGAAAGGAGTAACTGCAATGCCACCTTCAGCATCAAGGATGTCGCCTTGATGATTGATTTGCGCGCCATTATCGAGAATGCGAGAAAATTGACCATTTTCAATCAGAATCTGTTTCAAGCCTTCTTGGTCTTGAAGTTTCGCGTTCTTGATTAATAAGGTTGTCATAGTGTGTCCTTAAGCGGCCTGAGATTTCAGAGCTTTTTTGTTCAATAGAGGATTAAGCACGAGGTAACTGATTGCACCACCTAACACTGCGTTCAAAGGAACAACGCCAGGTAGGAAGTGACCAGCGGCTACGCCTGTTGCTACCGCGATAATGCCAGCCCAGTTAACGGTTTGGAACTCTGCATTTGCAAAATCTTTGTAACGTTTACGGTTCGCGAAGAAGTCGGCGATGATTACGCCACCAATTGGTGGAATCGCCAGCGAAAGGAAGGTTAACCAACCAACGAAGTTGTTGTATAACCAAAGTGCGAAAATCGTACCGATAATGCCGTTAATGATAGACATTGTAGTACTTGAGCGACCAGTGATGTTAGATAAACCCAAACCGGATGCATAAAGTGCATTTTCATTGGTTGTCCAGATATTCAAGCCAAGCACGATGATGGCTGGAAGCAGCAGACCTTGCGCGATCATCACATCTGAAATATCAGCCTGACCGGTTGCTGCTGCTCCTGCTGCGCCGAAGATAAACATCAGCGAGTTACCGATGAAGAACGCAACCATAGTAATTAATACTGCGCTTGCTGGCTTTTTACCAAAGCGAACGAAATCGGCCGTTAACGTACCCGCACTTACGAACGAACCTACAACCATTGCAAGAGCCATTGAAAAGTCCATTGGCGTCTCTGGTTTAATAAGTTGCAGTTGCTCTAGTCCACCAACACTGTCTACGGCAGTCAGTACTGAGTAACCACCCAAAATCGCAATCGCAGGTACTGCAATCGCTGAAAGTACCATTAGTGCTTTAATGCCGAAGTACACTGTCCCCGTCATCAACAAGCCAGATACGATAATCAAGGTGTTGGTATCAATGCCCGTTGCTTTTTGTACTGGAATAGCAAACATCGCAACACCCACACCAAACCAACCGACTTGTGTACCACCAAGTAAAGCAGAAGGAAGCCATGAGCCTTTAGTACCGAAAGAGAAACGAGCAAGGAGGTGGGTAGAGAGGCCAGTAGATGAGCCGATGTAGCCAAGAAAAGAAGTGTAAATACCGAGGATTAGGTTACCGATGAGAACGGCGAGGAAGAAATCGTTGAATGAAAGACCTGTCCCGAGTGAACCACCTGTCCACATACTTGCAGAGAAGAAAGTGAGTCCAAGCATTACCATGGTGAGTGAAACGACTCCTTTCCTAGCCGATGTAGGAACCGGCCCTAGACTGTAGTTATTATCAGCAGCCATTTTTTACCTCCGCAAATGATCAAAATTAAAATTAACGGTCGCCGTATTGCAGGCAAACTTGCGCATTATGGTGATATAAATCACATCGTCAATGCTAATTTTGTCAATAATTGCCCATAAAAACCAGTTATTGCAGTAATTATCTTGTAAAACATAGGGTTATTTTCTGTCTTTATTTAAAAAAAACAAATAGAAAACGTTTTCTATAATGCGTTGGTTATCTGCTGTTCTTGGTTGGCTATGAATGCTTATTATTATACGTCTGAATGGGTGTCTGTATCGAAAAAGAGGGCGGTTGGCCAAACTGCAGGCAAAAAAATAGCCAATCGCAATAATCGCAATTGGCCTATATATTTTGTGAACAAGAATAGGTTCACTAACAACGTCAGTTGGCTAGGTGACCCTCGGCTTAAGAAGGGTCAATATATACATTGCAGTTAGTGTGCCAACTTTTAAAACCACGTAAAACGGCAGTTTTATAGCAATCTGGTGCGTATTTGAGCGTTTAATTTGCGTTTTTGAAATACCCAATTGCAAAATGCAATTGCGATTTGCAACTTTAGAGTGTTTATTCGTTTTTCGGGTTTGTGTTCTTTCTGGCGACGAATGGTGAAATAAACAAAAAGCCCGTGCGATCTAAGAGCGCACGGGCTTGGGTATTGTTTCACCAATAGGAAGTATTAGATGGAGTAGAAGAAGTACAGTTGAGACTTCATTCTAATGATGATCCCGCGTATTACGTCTAGGAACGCCATAAAGCTGATAGGCTTCTCACCGCTTACCCACGCTAATCCGACAGAGCCAACAGGAATATCGTAACCCTCTGCCTCATCGATTTTTAAACGAACAAAGTGGTGCTTGTTCTGAAGGTTTTTGCCTGTGGTAACACGAACCTGCTCATCGATACCCAGCAAACTTGCTTGCGCTTCACCAGTGGCTTCTACAATGCCTTCTACGGTTGCAGAGAACACTTTTCCTGGGTATACCGCTGTCGCAAATTCCGCAGGTTGACCGACCTTAATATTGCGAATCGCTTGGTGATTGACTCGCATCAATACGTACTTCTCTTCGGTATACATCTGGATACGAGGCATCATTGAAACGCGTTGACCCTCACGAAGGATAAAGTTCGTTACAAAGCCGTCAGTCGGTGCCGTGACTTTGGTACTGTTCAAGTCCCATTGTGCTTGTGCCAGTGTTGCCTTTGCTGAATCGACCTCAGTTTGCTTCTTGCTCACATTGGTTTCAGCTTTGTGGATGTTCAACTTCGCATTCTCGGCATCGACTTCTTTCTTGCTAAGCTGAGATTCCAATGTCGTAACGTTATACGTCGCTAAGTCTACCTTTGCTGTTTGTTGGTCGATGTCAGTTTCAGTGATCGTATGTTCTACCACTTTGTTTTGCTTCTGGTAACGATCAAGCGTCTTTGACTGCAGTACTAAGTCTGTTTTAGCCGAATCTATTTGTGCGACTGAAGCTTTGATGTCTTCAAGCGCCGATTGATAGCTGACTTTTGCAATGCTCACTTCTTGACGAGCTGTGTCTAAAGCGGCCTCTGCAGATTCAAGTTGAACGCTGGCTTTGTCTCTTGCGATGACATATTTAGTGTCATTAATTTCGTAAATTAGCTGTCCTTCAGTCACATCCTGGTTTGGGTCGATGTGGACTTTGGAAGTTTTTCCCGACACATTAGTTGAATCGGGACGCAGCTGAATATGTGGAGACTGAACCACTGAGCCTCCCGATAGATCCATCGGAGTAAAATTGAGTAGGCCAACCCATACAAACAGCAACCAAGATGTACCCCCTAGGTACGCAAACGCCTTGGTGCCTTTGTTCCAAGGCATACCAACAAGTCTGAGTAAGTAAATGAACAGTGCCCAAATTGCCAAGCCTTCTAACATGTTTGGCTCTCCTCATCTTGCTTGTCGGAAGTTGTTTGCTCCTTGGTTGTGGTCGGTGACTTCCATGTGTCTCTTAGATTGATGATGGCTTTTTCCATATCAACGAAGGCCAAAATTACTGCTAGTACCCATACCCAGTGCCATACAAAACCAATCCATGTTAATGCGGTGATCAAACCGAGTTGTTGATGCTCTTTACTGTGAGCCTTGTTGATTGGTAATTCATGCACACGCCAGAAGCCGTAACATGCAGCAGCGATGGTTGCGACTAACACTACGCCTGCAACTACGTGTAGTGCGGTATCTGCGCCGGTTCCGACAAATGGGACACTAACTAAACTCATTGATATACCCTAGGTTAAATTGAGCACCGAGTGTTATTGATATCAGATTTAGAAGTTGATAATTTACCAATTACTTTAATAATGATGTCATTATGATTTGATCTGTAATAGTGACTTCTAAGTATGGTGGCTAATGAACAATTGTAACTTCTTAAGAGCATTGGGTATTTTGGGTATTTACCAATACGCAACGACTAATAAGGCTGTGAATACTGAGCAATTAGGTATTCCTAAATCGGTGTTTAATAACCCGATGAACCTTATCCCCGTAAGTGAAGTGGACAAATGGTATGGCTTACTTGAACAACAAACCGGTGATTCCGATATTATCTTGAAGCTGGCTGATAGAGTGGATATTGAAAGGCTAGGTCCTCTCTCTAACTGGTTTTTCTCGGGGCACGATCTGGCGTCGTCTATACGCCGAGTTAACATCGGGTTGCACTGTTTGCAGTCCGGGGCTTTTCTATATGGCGCTCAAGTCGGTAATTTCATCAAATGGTGCTACGACAATCCTGCTTATACTGAGGTGGGTAAAGTTCATGACTCAATTCGAGTTGCCATCTTTATGATGAAGATATTAAGGCGTTACTTGGGAGACGACTTTACTCCCGCAGCCGTCTCTATCGCAGGTTATCGCGAGAACACTCAACTCTATCAAGAGTATTTTGGGTGCAATATTCAGTGGGGCCAGCCACGAACTGAAATCTGGATACCAAGCCAGTCGAGGTTATCGAGCAATCAAGCCCCTTCTAGCGGCAAGATGAGCTTGGCAATGAACTTTCATGACTTAGATAATTACCTCAACATGCCTGATGCCGCGGATGAGCATAAGGTGACCTATGAGATGATCAATTACAGTCGCCATTTCGGCCTGCCAACACTGCATAAAGTGTCGAGTTTGCTTGGGTTATCTGAACAGCAATTTCAACGTCGATTGCATAACTTAGGCATCAACTTTTCTACCATTATGGGCTATGCGTTAAGTAATGTGGCGGTGGAGTTGTTGATGTATTCAGTGCCAATAGATAAAGTCGCGACGAGGCTCGGCTATACCAATGTCGCGAGCTTTAATCGGATGTTTAAGAAACATCGAGGTTTGACACCCAAGCAATATGTTGAGCGCCTAAAAACTGGCCTGTAACTATTCAGAGCTAACTTATGGTTCGTTTATGGATCAGGCTGGACAAGTAAACCATCCCCCAAGTACTCAAAATGAAAGGGGCGGTGAGTGGTAACAGTGACAGTTCATGAAAACCAAGTGTGATGAGACAGCTTAACAGCATGCCTAATAGGATTAACGGCCAACGGATTCGCGGATAGGGCACAAGTGCTAAAGTGGCAAGAATGGCGTTGTACCCGTAAAGACCTTGGGCTACCAGTTCGTTAGAAGCGCCAATCAACCCGCTAAATACGGTGCTAATTATTACTGCGAGCATAACCCAAATGGCATGCTTGATATTGTTGAGTGCGATGGCGACTAAGATAACGAGCCCCGACAACGCATTTTCGATGAAGCTGACTTGGCTTATCCCTTTTAACAACGGGATCACCACTGTCGGCAGGTTGAACCACGAGTTAGCCTCAATACTGATGAGTGGCATCAGTGCGGAATCAGGTGCAGAAAACGCTGACAGCTCAAAGGTTGATTGGATAATATAAATCAGCCAAGTGGTGAGGATAAAGGCGCTAGTGTAACCGCGATATTTCTCAAAACTGAATACGATGTGGGCAATCGGCACCGTGAGTAATGCACCTAACGCAGTCACTAAAGCCAATAATGGTGTCACACCAAAAAAGTTACCGATAAATAAACCAATCAAAGCGCCATTTAGCGCGTACATTCCACTATCAATGTCGTCAACTGACTTGTTGGTGTTGGTGTTGGTGTTGGTGTACATATAGCCATAGAAAGCTAATGCATAGCTGCAACTGGCGCCAAGTAAGGTAAGAAAAGCCAGCGCCAGTGACTCAATAGAAATGGCAAGCAACAGCAAAGTCGACGTCATGATAGACGGTGTGAAATAGACTTGCCCAATGCCATTGAGCAAGCCTTGAAACGGCAGAATATCCTTGTTCGTTTTCATCGTCTGATTACATTATTGAGTCATGTTAAATTTTTGTAATTCAGATTGTATGCAATTTTATCAAGTTCACCATCTTCGAGTGTTAATTCTGATACCAGCGTTCACCATAAGCTTGTTGGTAATCTGGTGTTTCAATGATGCCTTCTTGTTCTGG
The DNA here is from genome assembly GCF_041474215.1 of Vibrio sp. 10N.222.52.C12. Lineage (NCBI taxonomy): Bacteria > Pseudomonadati > Pseudomonadota > Gammaproteobacteria > Vibrionales > Vibrionaceae > Vibrio > Vibrio sp. 10N.222.52.C12. Next base: position 26,538 of record NZ_JBFRTR010000042.1, on the reverse strand, counting down.
AACGGTTTCTAACGGCCCAACAACAGTTCTATAGGGTAATACGCCAGCCCAAACTGGAATGTCCATATCGGCTTTATCATCATTCACTCCATGTTTACCAATCTTCACGGAAGCTTCTGTTAAAGGTATCGCCAACAACTCGGTCGCAGTGAGTTCTTTTTCATTACTGAGCCTCACTTCATCGGTTCTGCCCGGTGCGATTTGCTCAATAAAGATATTCAACAAGCGATCCTTTTCTTGATTGTCATCGATGACTGAAAATGACCCCAATACCACAGCAGAACGATAATGCGCACTATGATGAAATGCCGAACGAGCCAGCACCCAACCATCGAACAAGGTGAACGTTAAACAGGTTGGTTCTCCCTTTTTTAGTCCTTTTAGTAGGCGACTGTTTTTAGCTCCATGAATGTAGACTATATCACCCACTCGCCACGCGAGCATCGGGATGACCATTGGTCCTTGTTCGCCCTGCAATGCAATGTGTGCGATTAAGCTCTCATCAATAATTTGGTGCAGTTTCTCTTGTTCAAATACGGCTTTGTGAGCCCCTTTTTTAATCGTGGTTCTTTTCGTGTTAGATAACATAATCGCTCCTTAATCATTGCCTTTTGATTAATGTAGCGATTAACTGGTCTATTAAATAGAGCCACTTTTAAACACTATTTGGATCCAGTTATGCAGCCTATCGATGTCGGTGATCTACAGTTAGACGAACAACACGGCACGCGTCAAACCGCCTTGTTCCACGCGATAAGAGAGAAGATCGTTCAAGATTTATGGAGCAAGGGCAGTAAGTTACCTTCAACACGTAAGTTGGCTGTCGAGTTATCGGTGAGTCGAAATACGGTGATTTATGCGTACGAACAACTGGTTACTGAAGGCTATATCGAGAGTAAGCAAGGCTCAGGGTTTTATGTCTCGGTTGAACAACCAGAACACTTTCTAAGTTTGTCTAAGCCAAACAGTGTTCAGGATCCGAAGGTCAAACAAACAGTCAGTAAACCGAGTACAAACATAGCGACACCTAACGACATTAACCGCAGCTTTGCCCCAGGAGTTCCTGACTTAGATGCGTTCCCTTTTGCGAAATGGCAGAGGTTGCTGCAACGTCACTCTACACGTCAGAACATTGCGGGCAATCAAGAGGTTCAGGGAAGCTCAGCCTTGAGGGAAGCGTTGAGTGGGTATCTTGCAAGCAGTCGTTCCGTTCATTGTAATGCCGACAGAATCATCATCACCGCAGGTGCGCAGCAAGCCATCTCAATCGGATTAATGGCAACGTTAGCGATGGGCGACAAAATCCTCGTGGAGGAACCCGGTTATCGACAAGTACATAAAATTATCGATCTGTTGAGACTAGAGTTAGAAGGTGTAAGTGTGCGTGAAAAGGTGGGGTTGGATATTGAGAAAGTGTTGGCCAGTAATGCTAAGGCTCTGTATGTCACACCGAGTAACCAATACCCAATGGGCACGACTTTAAATACTGAGCAGCGCCTTAAACTGATCGATTGGGCCAATCAACATCAGTCATGGATCATTGAAGATGACTATGACAGTGAGTTCCAGTTTGCTCATCGCCCTTATACCTGCATGCAAGGGTTGGCGGGAAAGTTGGGGTTCGATGATCGCATCATCTATGTCGCCTCTCTGAGTAAGGTTATGTTCAATGGCCTTCGATTAGGGTACTTAGTGGTGCCAGAAAGTCTGGTGGCGAAGTGTCTTGAGATCAAAGACGCGCTCACTGGAGACACGGCGTCCCACACACAGGAAGCTTTGGCGGATTTTGTTCGAGAAGGCGACTTGCTGCGTCATATTAGAAAGATGCGTCGGTCATACAAACTCAAGTATGAAGCGATGATAGAAGCGATTGAAAGCGAGTTTAACGGTGATCTTGAAGTGATCAGTCAGGCGGCAGGGCTACATGTGACCGTGAAGTGGTATCAAGGTATATCTGAGACTGAATGGAGTCATAGAGCTGAGCTTGAAAATATCATCATTCGTCCGTTTGATTTTTATGAATATGGATCAAGTGATGCTCGTGATTGGAGTGGGGTGGTGTTGGGGTTTGGAAATATCCGATTGGCTGACATAAAGCCGAAGATCAAACAGATCGCTCGGCTTTTTTATCAGTAATATTGGTAGGGCTTGTTTACCATTTTCTGATTCATCACGAATCGAGTTACAACTTGTCGATAGAGACGGTGGGTTTACCTTTACCTAGCCACTTCCGCCAAGGGAGTGACAATGTCACAAAAACAGTCACAGCATAGAGCATCGACCAACTTAAACAGATAAACACCAAGGTACAGATGACCAATGAAAGCATGGCAGTGTATCTAGATGCGCCTGTTAGTAATCGGCAAGCGGCTAACATTGCGAGCAGATAAACCAGAACAAAAATACCGTTGGCGAGCTTGAGAAAGAACTCAAGGTCTAAATTAGACAGCTCACCAATCACACACGAAATAAGCACGACAAAGCCAATTGCTAACGTTGGGTAGAGCGGTACGCCGCGGCTGTTCAGTTGAGCCATTCGACTTGCAGGGCTGTGTTGGCGGGCCTGAGCCCAGATCATCCGAGACAGGCTTTGTGTGTAAAGGTTTAGGCTGGCAAAGCAAGCAAAGAACCCCAGCACGCTGATGACGGTTTTGAAGCCATTACCAAACAGTTGTTCTGTTACCCAAGGGATGGATGCGGCATCGAATTCAGATGAACCGAAAGCACCCAGCTTAAGAATCACTACTGAACAAGCCCAGTACACTAGCCCCGCAACAAAACAGCCTGCAATGATGGCGATTGGGAAGTCACGTTGTGGATTTTTGAATTCCTCTCCCATGTGAGCAAAAGCTTCTATTCCGACAAAGCACCAAAACATGACAGCTAAAGCAGCGCCGATAGACCACATTGAATTGGATGAGATGGCAGGAAGAGCAACATCGGTTGCCGTGATGTCGGCTTTCCAAACAAAAGCGCTGACTAAGGCAAAAATCGACAATGCGATCACGGTTTGCAGTCGGCCAGAAGATTTACTGCCCATCAAATTGACGGCAATAAGCAGGACGACGGTAAAGGATTGAGCACCAAGTGGTGTATCGAGAGGTGCGGGTAACAATTGTTGAGCAAAACCACCAGCCAGTGCAATGGCCGCTGGAATACCGACAGGAATAACACTCACAAACAACCACGCCACGCTTGTTTCTAATCGCTCGCTAAACGCCTGGCGCACAAAATAGGCAGTGCCACCTGCATTCGGGTAGCGTTTTCCTAGTGCTGCGAAGGTCAGTGCAATCGGGCAAATAGCGATAAACAGGATTAACCAAGCGAGAAGAGACAACTGCCCAGCGATGCCTGCTGCGATCGCAGGGATCATAAATAATCCAGTGCCTAGCAAGGTCGTCGAGAGTTGTCCGATTCCTGAAATAAGCGTGATTTCTTGTTTGAGTTGTGTCATTCGCTCTCCTAGCTATTTGATTCTGGTCACGGTCTTCCAGTAACTTTCTTCTGGTGTGTGAGAAGTTATGATTGAGAGCATACATTGTTGACATCAATAATACAGCTAGCGAAACGTCGTAAGACACCGTCATTTTAACGGTATTAATCCGATTCAGTGTGAAAGTGTCGGCTGTCAGAATGGCTGTTATAAGTAGGAAAGTTGTGTCAAATTAGGCGTTATAAATAGAACAATAAATGAAAAGAATCAGAAGCATGGATAAATTTGATCGCCAGATTTTGGATATTCTCAAAACCAATGCACGATGCTCAGTGAGCGATATCGCCCGAGATGTCAGCCTCTCGCGCTCAGCGGTGAACGCCAGAATCAAGAAACTGGAAAGCGACAAAGTGATTACGGGCTACTGCGCTCAAGTGGCAGAACCCAACCAAACGAAGAATGTGTGCGCTTATATCTTGTTGAAGTTCGACATGTCGAGTAGTGACCATAGTTGTGAGTCTTACGCGAAACAAATCCAGAGTATTGATGAGGTGCAATGGTGCCACTCTATTAGCGGTGAGACAGATATGATGTTGTACGTGGAAGTGGAAAGCATGGAGAGCTTGAACCGAGTTCGCGATCAGCTGCAAAGTTACCCGGATCTTCGCCACTTAATGACTCATACGGTTTTGACCGAGTTTTTCAACAAACAGAATGCGACGGTGCATTCATGTTAGGCAATATCAACTTAAACCTACTGCGTTCACTGCATGTACTTCTTGAAGAGTGTCATGTGAGCCGTGCCGCCCAACGTTTGCATATCACACAATCCGCGGTGAGCCGTCAGCTCAGCCAGTTACGTGATTTGTGTGGCGACCCTTTGCTGGTCCGTGACGGCAACAAACTGGTGCCGACCAACCGTGCATTGCTACTCAAAGGTAAACTCGACGACCTGCTTGGCGAGTTTGACCACCTGTTAGATGATAAACCCTTCGAGCCGCAAGACTGGCAGGGTGAATTGGTGTTGTCTTCGAGTGATTATGTCGCTCAGTATATTCTTCCTGTGATTGTGGCAGAGGTGTCTGCTGAAGCGCCGAACATTAATCTGGCTTATCGATTGTGGCAGCCAAACTACCTTGAAGCACTGAACGAGTCTGGGATTCATTTGGCTTCCAGTATGTTTCCCACAAAGCCAGAACATGTCTCAAGTATCAAACTTGGTGAAGATAAGTCGGTGTGTTTGATGCGAAAGTCGCACCCGCTGGCTCAACAAGCGGTTTTGAGTGCAGAAGATATTGTTCACTACTCTCACATCAAAGTGACGGGTGGTGGAGATAAAGACAGTTACGCGGACATAGCATTGAAGAAGCAAGGGCTGAAGCGAAGAGTGGCTTTACAGGTTCCGTTCTTTTCATCTGCTGGTACTGTGTTATTGCAAGACGACTATCTGATGATCGTGCCAGAACATATCGCCTATAACCTAGGTCGACACCTCGATACTACCTACTTTTCGTTGCCATTTGATACGGAAATGCATACCTATTGGTTAATGTGGCATCCTAAATATGACAACGACTCTGCCCACAAATGGGCGCGAGAAAAAGCATTCCAAGCCATGCAAAAGTCGAGTTACAATATCAGTATGACTTGAAATCATAGGTGTGATGATAATCTTTGATTTCAAATAATACCTCCTGCGAATTATGGTAAGTGCCAAGTATTGAGTATTAAGCGTAGAGCGTTCAGCTGGAACGCTTTATTTTATTAGGAATGGAATGATGACAGTAACAATTTGGTTTTCTTTATTAGCGATTTGCTTATTGGGTGCAATGTCTCCGGGCCCAAGCTTGGCGATGATCGCTAAACACAGTTTGGCTGGTGGCCGTATGAACGGGCTTATCGCAGCTTGGTCACACGCTGCTGGTATCGGTATTTATGCGTTCGCAACCATTGTTGGTTTAGCCGTTGTGCTTGAGCAATCCCCAATGTTATTTAAAGGTATTAGCTTAGCGGGGGCTGCTTATCTGCTTTATCTTGGCGTTAATGCGTTACGTTCGAAAGGTGGTGTTGCCGCGAAATTAGAAGCGGGTGAAAAGATGAGTTACATGCAGTCTGCTCGTGAGGCTTTCTTGATCTCTATCTTGAGCCCAAAGATCGCATTGTTCTTCATCGCTCTGTTTAGCCAATTTGTAGCGCTAGGTAATGAACTGACCAATCAAGTGATTATTGTCTCAACGCCGCTGATTGTCGACGGCCTTTGGTACACCTTTATCACCTTGGTACTGTCTAGCCCGTTGATTGTTGAACGTATTCGCTCGAAAGCTCAGTTGATTGATCGACTATCTGGCGTGGTGCTGATCCTGCTTGCTGTTCGCGTGGTGTGGACGATATAGCAGTAAACGATAAGAATAAGTAACTAGGGTCTGTTAACTTTTAGTGGTTAAATTTTGTTCGAGATAGAATCGTTTTAGGCGCGGCAAGGAGTATGTAGCCTAGTCATTCTAAGTTAATACTTCTTAACAAAGCATAAAACGATTCTAGCCGAACCCTTCGGGCAGCCTTTGTGGTTCATTTCTACTGCGTTATCGGCTTCTCATGTAGGCTAGCTACACTTCAAAGCCTCTGCCTTGTAGAAATTTCCCACAAAGTGCTGCAAAAATCAGCTCTAAAGGTCAACAGACCCTAGACGTTCACCAGAAACGACACTTATTAAAAAAGGCTCACTAGACGTTATCTAGTGAGCCTTTTTGATTTCTCTGGATTAGCTTTTGGAAGACTTGAGCTTATTAGCCTTCAGAGTTCAGTACGGCATCTAGCTTCGCCATCGAGTCTGAGAAGTAGGGGTTGTAGGTCAAACGCGCATGGTTCTTCCCTTCTTCACGATAGCCCCAAGCTGAGTACCAAACCTCACTGGTTGCATTGCATTGTTCTTCAAACCCTTCTGCCTGACCATTGGAGCAAATCTTCTCGCTACCATTGATTCCGTAATAAGGGTTGTTTGGTGAGAACAGTAAGCCCATGTGAGAGCCGTTCGAGATGCGTTGCTCTGGGATCTTCATGCTGTACTGAACAGCGCGAGGATCCTCGAGAGTCGTCTCTCCTTGCCAAACCAACACATTGTTTGGATTCGGCATAGATTCAGTAAAGGCTTGCTGAACGTAGTTGGTGTCAATCACGCTGTCGCCTTCACTCATCATAATAAAAACTGGTTTATCGAAGTGTTTATCTTGTAAGTCACCACGTACGACTTCTGATGTCTCGTAGTAAACCGATGCACCATTCATTGGCAACGAGTTGTAACGCAACACATTGTCTTCAGGATCTTGATCCGCCCAAGTGACAAAGTAGCTTGCTAGTCCCGCGTATTGAACGGCAGACGAGCTCGGTTGAAACGCAGGTGAGAACAGCAGTAACCCAGAGATCTTTGGATCGTTCATCGCCTGTGAAGTCACGAGGTTCGCGCCGGTTGAATAGCCGCCTAGCCAAACAGAATCATACTCTTGCTCAAGTAACTTCGTATGATGAGCCACCACACCTTGCCAATCTTCTAGGCTCGGCTGCATTAAATCACCCACGCGACTGCCGTGACCCGGAAGTAATACGGTTCTCACTAAGTAACCTTGCTCTGCCAAATGGGTAGCGATGTCTTTAAATGAGTAAGGTGAGTCGCCTAATCCATGAACCAATAATACCGCCTTGCCGTTTGGCGAGGTTGGTTGATACTCGGTTGGTGAATTGAGTTGGATCTCGAGTTGCTTGTCTTCCGTCATGAACACGCGGTTTTTCAATAACCAATCTTGTGTGTCATTGACGTAGGCATCAAAGCTGTCTTGCTGATAGCTAGGCAAGTCTGGAGATGTTTCGTAAGCGGGTATCGGTGTCTCGTTGGAACAACCAACGAGACTTAAAGTCGTTAAGGCCAGCAGTGCTAGGAGGGGCTTTCTTTGCATTATGTAATCTTGTCTCTGTTGTGCTTTCACTATGTCTGAAACTAAAGTTTAGGTTACTTTTTGCTTGAAAGGTCTTCGTATTCACCTTCAATAACACCGGCATCATTGGTTGATGACTGACGAGTGTTCATATGAGCTGCGAAACCTTGTTTCTTCATTTGATTCTGAATGCGCTTGCCAGTAATTAAAGCTGCAATAGCTAAAGGAATAGCAAGGATCAAGCTTGTGAATAACGCCAAAAGGCCAGTAAACAATGCAACAATCGTAACTAATATATTTTTCATATTCATTCCTCTTTTTCTATGTTGTTACTTTATCGCTTCTATTCTGAACGAAACATGAACGCCGTTAATAAATCTCTGAGAGTCACTATGACACGGATGTGTGCTGTTAGGGAGTTTATATGTAGTCATAATCACGCACTAAAAACATGGAATAAAACTAAGTTTAATAAAATCAATATGTTAAAAGTTGGCACGCTTGATGCTCTATAGGGGTTGGAATAAGTCACTGTAAGCAAAGTACTTACGGTTAATAAAAATTACTGGAGCCCTTATATGTTCTGTATTCAATGTGAACAAACAATTCAAACCCCAACCGTAAAAGGCTGTTCTTTCGCACAAGGTATGTGTGGTAAAACTTCGGAAGTATCCGACCTTCAAGACGTGTTGGTGCATTCTCTTCAAGGTGTTTCTTTTTGGGCCAATTTGGGCCGTGCGTGTGATGTTATTGATACTGAAATCGACGAGTGGGCGCCAAAAGCGTTTTTCGCAACACTAACCAACGTTAACTTCGACCCTGCTCGTATCATCGAATTCGCACAACAGTCCCATGAATTCAAGCAGCGTTTAGAGCAACAGGTTCGCGCGGCAGCGACATTGATTGGTTTTGAGATCCCAGCGCTTTCTGCTGCTGCTCAATTCGACCTTCCAACGGACTCTTCAGAGCTATTGGCGCTTGCCCCTCAAGCGGCGGTAAACCGTGGTCACGACTCTCAACACGAAGATGTGATTGGTCTTCGCCTTCTTTGCCTATACGGTCTAAAAGGTGCAGCAGCTTACATGGAGCACGCACGTGTTCTTGGTCAAACTGATAATGCTATTTTCGCTGAATACCATGAAATCATGGCGTTCCTAGGTACAGATCCATCAGACCTAAAACAACTGTTAGATACGTCTATGCAGATCGGCTTAATGAACTACAAGGTCATGGAAATGTTGGATAAAGGCGAGACAGATACCTTCGGTCACCCTCAACCAACAACCGTGAATGTGAAGACGAAGCGAGGTCACTGTATCCTTGTTTCTGGTCACGACCTGCATGATCTAGAAAAGATCCTTCAACAAACGGAAGGCAAGGGCATTAACGTTTACACCAACGGTGAGATGCTACCTGCACACGGCTACCCTGAACTAAACAAGTACCCACACCTTGCGGGTAACTACGGCAGCGCTTGGCAGAACCAGCAAAAAGAATTTGCGAACTTCCCAGGTGCGATCGTAATGACATCTAACTGTCTGCTTAACCCAGATGTGGGCTCGTACGCTGACCGCCTATTTACGCGTAGCATCGTAGGCTGGCCGGGTGTTGCTCACCTTGAAGGTGACGATTTCAGTGCAGTGATCGATTGTGCTCTTGCGCAAGAAGGCTTTAAGCATGACGAGATCGAGCAAATGATCACTGTCGGTTTTGGTCGTAACGCCTTGATGGAAGCAGCGCCTGCGGTTGTTGAACAAGTGAAAGAAGGCAACATCAAACACTTCTTCCTAGTGGGTGGTTGTGACGGCGACAAATCTGAACGTAGCTACTACACAGATTTCACAGCTCAAGCGCCAGAAGATTCAGTAATCCTGACATTGGCATGTGGTAAATTCCGTTTCAACAAAAACCAATTCGGCGACATTAACGGTATTCCACGTCTGCTCGATGTTGGCCAATGTAACGATGCATACTCAGCGATTCAGCTTGCTCTTGCGCTGTCTCAAGAGTTTGATTGTGGCATCAACGAACTACCACTAACACTTGTTCTTTCTTGGTTCGAGCAAAAAGCGATCGTTATCCTGCTTACTCTGTTCGCACTGGGTGTGAAAGGTATCTACACAGGCCCAACAGCGCCTGCATTCCTAACTGAAAACCTACTAAAGATTATTCAAGACGAGTTCGATATGCGTTCTATCTCAACGCCAGAGCAAGATCTTAAAACAATCTTAGCGGCTTAATCTAAGCCCACTCCCAAGCTCCGTTGTTGCTGTTCTCTAGGAACGTGCAGCGGCGGGGCTTTTTAGATTTAATTCTTTAGTATCAGTGAGGTGTGTGAACTATGTATGCATGGTCGGATAGCGATTCAATCAATTTAGTGTGTTTAAAGAAATGGCACGAGACGCCAGATACGGTCAGCTTTGAGCTTGGCAGTATTCCACAAGATTTACATTTCAATTTTAAGCCCGGTCAGTTCATCACCTTGGGTTTAGATATGCCGACGAAAACGGATTACCGTGCTTATTCCGTGGCTTCTTGCCCCGAAGATAACCGCCTGAAGTTGACGGTCAAGCGTGTGGAAGGTGGCTTGGTTTCGAACTTTATTGTTGATGAGCTTGATGAAGGTGACGAGGTTTCTGTGTTGAAGCCGGCAGGCTCGTTTAACTGTATTGATTGCATGCCAACGGCAACAAAGAAAGTAACGCTAGTGAGTGCGGGCTGTGGCATTACACCCGTAATGGCGATGGTAAAATATTGGCTGTCTCAAGACAGTGACAGTGACATTGAGATTGATTTCGTCCACATGGCACGCAACAAGCTTGAGACTATCTACTTTCAAGAACTTCATCAGCTCGATGAATCACATGCGAATTTCAACTTAAAACTGCTGTTAAAAGACAACGAAGGAACAACCGCCCCTCAAGGTCGTTTAGATAAAAACTGGTTGGTGAAACTGAGCCCAGATATCTTAGATAGAACGGTTTACCTGTGTGGGCCTGTCGGCTTCATGCAAGATATTGAGAGTTATCTGAAAGAGCTTGAGTTCAACATGGATAACTTCTATCAAGAAAGCTTTACTCCTGCTACTCAGGATGCTCAATCAGAAGCGTCAAACGCCGAAATTGCTGACGATACGAATAGTGCTGTTAAGGTATTTGTGCCTGCGTTCGGCGCTGAAGTTGAAGCGGAAACTGGCACACCATTGGCGGATTCATTAGAAAAAGCAGGCGTTCCAATTATTATCGCTTGTCGTAGTGGGATTTGTGGTTCGTGTAAATGCAAAGTGACCAAAGGATCTGTGGAATCAAGCAGCCAAGAAACATTGACGCCAGAGCAGATTGAACAGGGCTACGTGCTTGCATGTTCAAGCTCGATTCAGTCAGATGTTGAGGTTGAGTTATAACAGACGTAAAGCTGTGCAAGAGTGATGAAGACAAGATCTTATTATAGCGATAAAAGTTAGGGCGCTAGATGTAAAAAGGCCACCTAGATCAGTTAGAGAGAGCAGATCTAAGTGGCAACCCTCTTGTTTATACGGGGGAGTAAAACAAAAGGGGTTGCGAAGTCCATACAGACTTCGCAGATATAGTTATTATGTTGTGGAGCTTGTTGCGATGGACGTATCTACAAGAGCGAAGTTAATTAAACTTCTGGGTATGTCTTGTAGCGTACACCCATCATCTGTTCCATACAGTGAACAACTTGGCAGCTGTAGCCAAACTCGTTATCGTACCAAATGTACAGCACGGCACGGTTGTCTTGTGCGATAGTCGCCACACCGTCAACCACACCTGGGTGACGAGAGCCAACCAAGTCGGTAGATACAATCTCAGTCGAGTCTGTGTAATCAATTTGTGCAGACAAAGCAGAAGACAGCGCCATTTCACGCAGGTACTCGTTCAACTCTTCTTTGTTTGTGCCTTTCTCAAGGTTTAGGTTCGCAACTGCCATTGAAACGTTTGGCGTAGGAACGCGAATCGCATTACCTGTTAGCTTACCTTCCATTTCCGGCATCGCTTTTGATACTGCTTTAGCAGCGCCAGTCGATGTCAGTACCATGTTCAATGATGCAGCACGACCACGACGATCACCCGAGTGGAAGTTATCGATTAGGTTTTGATCATTGGTAAATGAGTGCACCGTTTCGATGTGACCAGACAGCACGCCAAACTTGTCGTGAACCGCTTTCAATACTGGCGTGATTGCGTTAGTAGTACAGCTTGCTGCAGAGATGATGGTGTCTTCTGGCTGAATAACATTTTCATTCACACCAAATACCACGTTCTTGATGTCGCCTTTACCAGGTGCAGTCAGTAGCACTTTCTTCGCACCGTTACACGCAACGTGTTGGCTCAGGCCTTCCGCGTCACGCCATACGCCTGTGTTATCAACCACAAGTGCATTTTCAACACCGTAAGCCGTGTAATCCACTTCTTCTGGTTTGTTTGCGTAGATAACTTGGATGAAGTTACCGTTAACGATGATCGCTTTGCGTTCTTGGTCTACAACAATGCTGCCGTTGAATTGGCCGTGTACAGAGTCACGACGAAGCAGGCTTGCACGTTTTTCTAGGTCGCCATCTTTGCCGCCGCGTACAACGATTGCACGTAAACGCAGTGGGTACCCCGGGCCACTTTTCTCGATCAACAGACGAGTTAGCAGTCGGCCAATACGACCAAAACCGTACAATACAACGTCACGAGGTTCTGTCATTGCATCGCCTTCAAGCGATTCGATAAGTGCAGTTTGTAGGAAATCATCCAACCCATGTGTGTCTTCGCGATCTTGCCAGAATGAATGCGCAAGGCGACCAACATCAATACGACATGGAGATAAGTCCATAGAGAGAAGGTGTTGAATAATAGGTTGAGTCTGTTCTGCTGTAAGAGGAGAACCAGTGTAACGTTTTGCGATGCGGTGAGCTTTGATGATGTCGATAGTTGTCGCGTTAACTAAGGTCTTACCAAAGAGGATAACTTCTACGCCTTTTTGACGGTATAACTGACCTAAAGTTGGAGCGATGGATTCAGCAATGGTTTGACTAGTTTGCCAATCTAGGAGGTGCTTTTCGGGACTCATCTTTACTCGGGACCTTTCACGTTAAGTTTCTGCATTCATGGCGGTTGTAGGGAAGCCAATCAGCATAGGGGATTTGAGGCATCAGTCTGTGGTCTTTATTGCCACTTAAATGTGCTGATATACCTTGTGTGTAACTTGTAATTTTTATGTGGCAGGATTGTAAGGTACGACGGGTTATTCTGCTAGGAAAAATAAATGCAGACAAAATATCTGCAAATTGGCTTTATATTAGCCATAAATCAAGATTTGAACGTCGATAAAGACTATTGACTTTAATAATCTGTAGCACTTATTTTTCGTCAAAAAATACTCAATTCAAAGGATAATATGTAATACAGGTCATATTGAACATTAAAGGTGTGATCGCTAACTCAAGTTACACGTAAACAGTAAACGATAAATAAGGGAATTAACGAGTATTGATGTTTGACCTTTGAATAAGCCTAGCTTGAGTGTGAAAAGTGCATCACGCAAACGATTGGATGTCACAATTTTAACCTAACTATCCACTTTGTTAGCACGCAGAGTCATTATTCACAGTCTAGTTGAGCCGCAGAATGTGGATGTGTACTTGTTATGCCGGTGATAATAACTGGAGAAAACGTCTTTTGTTTACATTTTGCTCACTAAAACCTCGCTTGCTTACATCTCATTTGTAGAAACCTCCTCGAGTAGACCTCTCTCACGTAACGTTCACTTGTCTAAAATCGGCTTGTCTCAATCTCACTTAGTAAAGCAGACTCCTCCGCTTTAAAGCCCTGTTTTGGATGCCTGTTGATTCTAATTTTTCGTTCTGGGCTCAGAGTATCATTTGTTCATATCCAATTTGATCAATAACCCCCTGTTAATGTCCTATTCTTAATTTGGGTTAGGTAAATTACTTTCGGGAAGGGAGTCGTTATAAAAATGATAAACATGTCAATTAGATGGCGTCTTATTTTTCTTTCCACGGTTTCTGTACTCATTATGTTCGGGTTTACAGTGAATGAAGTGCTTAAGAACGATGAGAAGATGAATCACCTTGAAACAACGCGTATTAAGGTCGAAGCGCTTCAATTTTTTAATACGGTTTCAAGTGATGCTTATCGATGGTTGGTGCTGTCTAATGATTCCCCTGAGAAAGGTCAGTTGCTTTTAACACTGCAATCAGAGCTGGATAGACTGACTCAGTATGGAATGCGACTTCAACGGTTCGACAGCAATTGGAGTATTGACCCTCAGTTAGCTGAATTGAAAAAGTTGTTGATGATCCTAGCTAGTACACCTGAAACGACAGACAGCAGAAAATTGACAGAGCGCGCTTTCGACTTGTTAAAAGACGTGCTGATGGAGCTGTCCGAATATCGCATGGCTTTAGTCGATGGCAATATTGGTCAAGCGGAAGCGATGTTTATCAATCTTACGCATTATGTGTTTTGGACTCAGAGAGAAGCGTGGTTAAGCTTCAGTTTGAATCGCTCCCCAGAGTTTAAAAACCAATACTTGCTTAGCTATGTCGCTGCTCTAGAGAGGCAGCAACAGCTATTAGATACATTTTTCCGTTCGGATACGCGTTCTCCAAACATTAGACAGTTGCTAAACGCGGTCGCCAAAGATGATTTTCAAGACAAATTTATATCTCGAATCCTCAAAGGGGACTTTTCATCACCCGAAATATATCAACACTTGAAAAGCTTAGAGGTTAAAAAACGGGCTATTTCAAACGCGATTGGCGCTTACACCAATCAAATACAGTTTGAACTGACCAAGAATATCGCGTTGCAGAAAAGGCAAACCTTGGTCATGACGTTGCTTATACTCATCGCTTCTGGTGTTTTGATGTGGCTTGGGGTTGCGACATCTCTGAGCTTAAACAGAAACCTGTCGATTATCTTGAAAGGTGTGTCGGAATGCGCTGATAGCTACGGCCAGCCAAAGGTGATTCGTATCCAAGGGAACGATGAGCTTGCCGAGTTCACTGAAACCCTAAATCGAGTGATGGAACGCAACTATCTGCACAACAAAGAGTTGATAACAGCAAAAGAAGACGCGATTTCGGCTAACAAAGCCAAAAGCGCATTCTTAGCAAATATGTCACATGAAATACGCACGCCACTTAACGGGATCATTGGCATGGCTGAGATCTTATCTCAAAGCCAACTGAGCCCAAATCAACAAGAAGTACTGGGGGATATCGAATCGTCTTCTCACTCTTTACTGGTGCTGCTGAATGACATACTCGACCTGTCTAAAATCGAGTCGGGTAACTTGATGTTGTCACCACACAATGCTGATTTGCGAGAAGCGGTTTATGACTCTGTGAGTGTGATTCAGTCGAAAGCGATAAGTAAGGATATTGAGCTCGACATCAATATCGATTATCAAACGCCGTCACAACTGTTTTTCGATGAGTACCGCGTGAGACAGGTGCTGACCAATCTGCTTTCTAATGCCATCAAATTTACGTCTAAGGGCACAATTACAACTGACATTGCTTATACACCTATGTCTATGGGCAGGGGCAAGCTTGAATGCAGCGTGTCTGATACCGGGATTGGGATTGAGCCCGAGAAGTTAGAGTCCATATTTGAACCTTTCACTCAAGAAGATGGCAGCATTACCCGTCAATTTGGCGGTACGGGGTTAGGGCTTGCGATTTGTCGACAGCTTGTTGATTTGATGGGTGGTTACATTACCGCGCGTTCAGTGAAAGGAGAGGGCTCTACATTCACTTTTTGTTTGTATGTCGATGTTGTAGAAGCGCCTGTTCAAACTTTCGATAACCTGAGCCGAGCGACCATCATCTCGAACTCTTTCAATTACCTCGATCAGCTCGTTAAAGAGTGTGAGCGTTTGAATGTTCGAGCCAATGTGGTGTCATCCATTGCTGCCCTTAGTGAAAGTGTAAAAGAAAGTGACTTCATACTTTATTGTCATACCTTGCACCACTCTATGGAAAAAGATCTTGCGACGTTGAAGGTGATATATCCTCTTGCTCGCGTCATCGTTTGTCAGCATCACCTATTTAAAACCAACCTAATCAGAGAAACGGTCCACTCGACTCATACCTTGCCATTCTTGGGCCGACGTTTCTTAACCAGCTTACAATCTCTCGATGTGGGCGAAGAGCAAACGCCTCAAGTGGAAGCAAAAGATGAAGAAGTTCGCTCTCTGAATCGACGCATTTTGATCGTTGAAGACAATCTGATGAATCAAAAAATAGCGAGCTTCTTCCTTGAGCAAGCGGGTTATGAATATTTGATTGCCAGTAATGGCCAAGAAGCGGTGGATGTCATCACCCGGGGTGCTCAGTTTGATGCAGTCTTAATGGACTGCATGATGCCTGTTATGGATGGCATAACGGCGACTCGTGCGATACGTCAGTGGGAAGCCGATCAACAAGTCACACCATTACCCATCATAGCTTTAACCGCCAGTGTTCTAGAAGAAGACATCAAAGATTGTTTTGAAGCCGGTATGAACGCCTACTTACCTAAACCCTATAAATCTCACCAGCTGTACGATCTTTTCAGTAGCCTTGATATTGTCTAGGGCTCCCGTATCAAGGCTAGCGCGGCGCTACTTAACGAACTTCCAATCCAAGGTTGTATTGTGCAAGGCAACGACCGACATAGCTGATGTTCAGCAAGGCTGCGACTAAGATGGTGCTGATGTGGGCGACGATTTGAATTGGCAGTGAGAAGTGATCGGCCATTGGATAAGCAACAATAATACTGAGAAGCATAAGCAAGGTTGTGATAGCTAGACTGAAGTTTGAAACAGAAAGCAGAGTTTGAAAGCGTTGAGTCATCGTCTTCATATTGAATTCCTAATTGCTATTAATAATTATGATACTTGTTATTAATATCAATTAGCGTTCCAGTTTTAATTTACATTTAAAATCATAATCTTATGTAATTTTGCTTGTTTTTAGAGTCTAAGTGACACGTGCGAATTGCATGTCTTTATGACTTGATCGTGTTTCTTTACCATTGTCTAAACCCACAAGTATCGATGTGGAATCGAACACCTGAATATAAACCAAGCCCAACATTATTTTTTTGCCCGAATTCCGAATGAATCTTTTTAAGTTTCACGTGTAGATCTTCGCGAGTAATGTCATTTGCAGGCACTAGGTCTAAGGCACAAAACTCTAAGTGCTTACTTCGCAGTGCACCACCAGCTTGTTGATTGTAGATATCGGTTCGCTCTCCAGATACTGGTATAACAACACCGATTTCAGGCTCAATATATTGTTGTATGTACTTCAGGGTATTGATCATGTTTGGCACATGTTTCTTATTTGGGAGGGTAAACAAGGTTGTATTACTCATTGCCCAATCCGTCCCTTGCAATAGAACGAGATGCAGAGGCATGCTCTGAGTAACGCCATTGTCCTTGAGTTGTTGTCCGATTGCTCTCACTTGGTCTTGAGCGTGATTGAGGAGCATCCAACCTCGAAATGCTGATCGGGTCGGAACCTTGTAGCCATGAACATCGACCACGAGATCGTCATAAGTGATTTCGGTTTCTTCGGTATAAAGTTTCTCAAATTTTTCAGGGTAAGGTTGTGTCGTTGATAAAGCCAAGGTTATCAGAATACTTCCGTACATAAAGTCTCTCCATCGCTAGTGTACACTCGTTATTTAGTTTGATACTGCTGTTGAGTTTCATTCATTTTGCTTAGGTACGCTTAAGCCTAGACGGTTAGGTTTAGATGCTTAAGTATAGACGCTGGAGTTTAGGTAAAAAAACCCACTACTAAGAGTGGGTTACTAACATTGTTACAAGTAAATTAGCGAGGTTAGATTACTTCTTACCTTGGATTTGCTTGTCTTCTTCTGTCAGTTCACGAATGCGACGGCTGATGTCACGGCGAGCTTTAGAAATCTCAGCGCTCTTGATGATGTGGTCATCAACACGGTCTTCGTAGTCAGCTTTCATATTTTTGATAATGCCTAGGATCTCGTCGTGGGTCATCTCTGGCTTGATGTAATCAAGTAGGTTATCAAGAAGGTCGACACGCTTACGGTTGTCACGAACTTTCTTTTCGTTGTCTAAAAGTTCACGCTTAAGTTTGTTCTTACGTCGTGCTTGGTTAACAATTTCAAATACGCTGCTCATAGATTCCTTTTCCTATTCGTCAAATACGTTGTCTGCTTCTGATTAAAGCACATCAATTGATGATGTAACAGTCTTTAGATCAAAGCAAAAGTAAGGTTGTTTAATTATTCGTCACTCTCGCTGATGTGTGATTGTTTTTATCTTACCGTTCAAGTTAGTATCCCATGTAGATACTGCATTGATACGAAATGTGAAATGAATCAACAACAATTGGAAAACGAAGAATTGGACGAGAATGTCACTGAATCTTCAGCAGAACAAAACAAGCTTCGTGATGCGTATGTACAAGAGCGTACTTATTTGGAAGTCGTGGAAATAGAGCTCAACCGTTCTAAGATCATAATGATTGATGAACAGGGCAGAAAGAAACGAGTACCAATTTTGTCTGAACACTAGTTACTGCATTGTTAGGTGTTGAGATGGAATTATCAAAATAATAAAAAGGAAAAACGATGAACACAGTACTTTCCCCAATTGAAGCGAGAATTATCGGTTGTTTGATCGAGAAAGAAGTCACTACTCCCGATCATTACCCACTGACACTGAACAGTTTAACCACGGCATGCAATCAAAAGAGTAACCGTGAACCTGTTCTCTCTCTTTCTGAGTCAGATGTTTTAGATGCAGTTGATGGTTTAATCGGACGTCGCATGGTGAGTGATGAGAGCAGCTTCAATAGCCGTGTTAATAAGTATCAGCATCGTTTCTGCAACACTGAGTTCGGCGATCTGCAATTTACAGAGCAAGAGCGTGCAATCATCTGCTGTATGTTACTGCGCGGTGCGCAAACACCCGGTGAACTTCGTACTCGAACGGGTCGCCTTGCAAACTTTAGTGATGTGAAAGAAGTAGAAGCAACATTAGACAAACTCGCTGCAAGAGAAGCAGGTGCCTTGGTTGTGAAGCTGCCACGCGAAGCGGGTAAACGTGAATCACGCTACCAGCATTTGTTGAGCGGTGAAGTGGACGTTGAAGCGTTTGCGATGGCATCAGTAAGCGCGGCTGCCCCCTCTGCAACGAGTGAAAAGTTTGAAGAGCTTGAGTCTGAAGTTGCAAGCCTACGAGCAGAAGTGGCAGAGCTTAAGGCTCTGGTTGAATCACTGCTTTAAATGTCAGATGCTGATAAAAATGCGGATTGGGTCGTGTACTTGATCCGCAATCGTCACAATGCCCTTTATTGTGGCGTGACGAACAATCTAGAACGTCGATTTGAACAACATCAAACCGGTAAAGGCGCCAAAGCTTTAAAAGGTAAAGGCCCACTTAAGCTGGTTTGGAGGTTTGGTGTTGGCTCAAAAAGTGAGGCGTTGAAAACCGAATACGCGATCAAGCAGTTGCCCAAATCCCGCAAAGAAAAACTGGTATCACTCAAACTGATTATTGAGTGGCAAAAAGACAAAATTCAATATATCGAAGTCTCATAATTCATAGCTAAAATGTTTGTTATTGATTAAATCTTAATAGTGTAAGGAGCTATATCGGCTCTAGCTAAGCTTATGAATTTAAATGGTAATTACTCTTACCGTGAATGGGCTGAAATCATAATTTAACTCGTTGTTCTTAATCTCCATTCCAAATTAACATATTGCTCATTTAGAATGTCGTTCTAATTAGTGTTAGACGCTATCATTTATCATCGTTGTCCTACATAATATCCATTAGCCATACAAAGAGATGGTGTCATGCTAGGTTAAAAAATGAGCCAAAGTAGCTCATCTAAAACGAGAAAAATATGAAACGTTTACTGATGTTGTTTGGACTTGCCGTATTTTCTGCGTCCGCTCTTTCCCATGGTACTCATGTCCTCAATAGGTACTGGGAATACCAAGATTATCTTTCCACTTTTCCAGAACAAAGAGCATTGACCGATAAAATGGTCGAGGCTGTACAAAATCACCCTGTGCCACTGAGAAGAATCCAAGACGAACCAATTACGATTTCCGTGGTGTATCCGGGTCAACAGATCTCGGATTACTGGGTTCGCAATATTCAAGCTTTTGAGAAGCGTCTCGATAGGCTGAAGATCCGCTATCAAATAAATCAAGTGTTTACCCGTATTAATGCCGATCTCGCGCAGCAGAGTATTTCGTTGCAAGAAGCGATTGAAAACAAGACGGATTATTTGATTTTCACGCTAGATACCACGCGCCACCGCAAGTTTATCGAGTACGTGTTGACCTCTACAGACACCAAACTGATTCTTCAAAATATCACGACGCCAGTGCGAGCTTGGGCAGATAGACAGCCATTTATGTATGTGGGTTTTGACCATGCGACAGGCAGTTTAAAACTGGCGGACTATTTTAAACAAGTAAGTCCGCCAGACAGTAAGTATTCTGTTTTGTATTACTCACAAGGCTATATCAGTGATGCGCGTGGAGATACTTTTATCCATGAAGTGAATACGGTTACCAACTTTACCCTTAAGTCTTCGTTTTACACAAAATCAAACAAAGACAGTGGCTACCAAGCGGCTAAAATCAGTATAGAGAACGATAAGGATCTAGACTTTATCTATGCATGTTCAACGGATGTCGCTCTCGGTGCAATGGAAGCGATTCGTGAATCGGGCCAAGACATCTTAGTGAATGGTTGGGGAGGCGGCTCTGCTGAACTTGAAGCCATTGCAAGGGGCGACCTAGATGTTACTGTCATGCGTATGAACGACGATACAGGCATTGCAATGGCAGAGGCGATCAAGTGGGATCTAGCCGGTTTGGAAGTGCCTACCGTTTACTCTGGTGAATTTGAAATTGTCACCAAGGAAGATTCCCCAGAACGTATTTCAGAACTTAAACAGCGAGCATTTAGGTACTCAGGTCACTAATGAAGAAAAGTTACGCCAGTACACCTAGAAACACTTTAGCTAGACTCATTACGCGTATCGTTATTTTGGTGATAGGCGTGATGGCACTTGGCGTGCTTATTCATAATTATGAAACCAGCAGTAATATCGTACAGCAAGAGACGAATCGAACGGTACAGCAAACCTCAAGCCTGATCCAAAACATGTTTGATTATCGTTTGTCGGTGCTGCAAATCCATCAAGACAGTAGCTCACACAGTGAAACTCTCAGAGAGTACATTGATACGGGTAATGACGAGACTCTGAGCTACTTTTTCTTTGGTGTTGACCAACGTGAACCGGATCATGCACCAGATTTACGCTTTGTCTCAACCCACGATGGTTTGGCTTGGGAAGACGGCAACAGTCAATTTTATGGTTTGGATGAGTCCAACTTAAAGCATATTTCTGATGAGGTTTCGTTCAGCAGTAATTGGCATTTTATTAAACTGAGGACAGATATAGGTAAGCGTCACTTGTTGGCTCGCCGTACCCCTATTGTTGATAACGCTACTGGGGAAGTCCTTGGTCAACTCTATATCGCCATTGTGCTTGACAACAACTTCTCTTTGGCTGAGTCAATCCAACAGGGCAGTAATAGCGAAAATATCGTGATTGAAGCGCACGGTACACCGGTGACATCGACATTCAGTGGTGATGAAAGCTACACCATTACTGACATCCTCAATTACCAAATGTACGAACAGTTGCCGCGTCATTTCGTTACCATCGCAACCATTAAGATTAATGCTGTTGAAACTCCTTTAATCATTCGAGCTGTTCAAAAAAATAATAATTTCATTGCGTTAGAAGAGAATTATCAGCGTGCGATCATCGTGGTGATTGTGGTGATCATATTGATGTCTTTTTTTGCTCGAACTTGGATTCAAAAGAGAGTCTCAGCCGAGCTTGATAAGCTAATGGACTTTACTCGTTCGGCAAGTGCTAGCGAAGAGTACAACAAGTTCGATGGCTCTAACATTTTCGAATTTCATCATATTGGTTGTACTCTTGAAGACACCTTTGAGCGCTTATCTGAACAGAATCAAAAATTCCAAGATCTCTTTAACTTTGCTCATTCGCCTATCTTAGTTTGGTCTGAAAAAGGCGATTTGATTCAGATGAACCCCGCCGCTCGCATGGCGTTGTTCGATGCTGATGACAATTATGGTCCAATTGCCCAAGAGTTTGAGCAGCGAATGCTGCCTAATATTCAAATGGTGGTTCAGGGTTCTAAACTGACGGGTATTAACGTACCCATTGGTGAAAAGGTGTTTCGTTGGAACATGTCTGCTATTCGCGTGGAACACGGCATCACAGGAGTGGTGGTACAAGGGCAAGATATTACTAAGCTAATCGAGGCGGAAAGACAGGCTGATCGAGCAAGAGAAGAAGCGGAGCATCTTGCGAATGTGCGAGCAGACTTCTTAGCTAAGATGAGTCATGAGATTCGCACGCCGCTCAACGGTATTCTCGGTGTGTCTCAGCTGCTCAAGCGCTCTATGCACAATGAAGATAATCGCGAGCAGGTGGATGTACTGTGTAATAGTGCGGAACATTTACTGGCGGTACTTAACGATATCTTGGACTTCTCAAAGATTGAGCAAGGGCAGTTTAATATTCAAAAGAAAGACTTCCGTTTAGGGGAGTTAGTTAATACCTTAGACAGCATCTATCGACCGCTGTGTGAAGATAAATCCGTCGAATTTACCATTGTGAATCACTTGGTTGATGACATTGAAATCAATACCGACCAAGTACGCCTCAATCAGATCATGTTTAATCTGTTGAGTAATGCTTTTAAATTCACTCATCAAGGCGGTATCTCCGTCAGCTTTGAGATCGAGAGTATCTTTAACTCCGATCACGCCAGCTTGATCGTTCGAGTGAAAGATTCTGGCATTGGTATTGATGAAAGCAAAATTGATGCTGTTTTTGAACCCTTTGTTCAAGCCGAAGAGACCACCACTCGTGAATATGGTGGCACTGGTTTAGGACTTACAATTGTAAAAAATCTGGTCGATATGCTGGAAGGGGACATTCAAGTCCGCAGCGTGATAGGTCAAGGCTCAGAGTTCACGATAGAAATTCCTGTAGTCGTACACGCCAAGCCGCTATTAGTCGATGCTAAGCAACAAGCTGAGGTTGAGCCAGAGGCGTTGTTTAGTCGACCTTTGAATGTGTTGCTGGTGGAAGACAATCACACCAACGCCTTTATTGCTCAGGCTTTCTGTAAGAAATATGGCATGGTCGTCACCTGGGCAAAAGATGGCTTAGAAGCGATTGAGATGGCTAAGACGATTACCTATGACTTGATCTTGATGGATAACCAACTCCCTAATCTCGGTGGTGTTGAAACCACTCAGCAGCTAAGAGGTGAGATTGGTGTGTCAGCCCCTATTTATGCGTGTACCGCTGATGCTCAAGAGTCAACTAGAGACAGCTTTATGGCCGCAGGGGCGAATTACGTGATTGTAAAGCCGATTAAAGAAGAGTCGCTCCACCAAGCGTTTGTTCATTTCAAAAACTCATACTGGAATGACACAGAGCACTAGGCTTTAACTTAGTGCACTTTAATGGAGTCTGTTGAAGAGAAGTAACTAATTTTCTGCCTTTATATCGAGCCAGCGACAAAGGCTTGTTCCAATAGCAGCGTTTTCAACTCATCACTCATATCTAGGTGTTCAGGGAATTGGATACCTAGCAACCGGCCTTGTCTTTGCCTTTTCTTACTTACCACCTTGTAGACAAGATCGTCATCTAAGTACTCATTTAAGTCAGAATTGACTTTTATCTTCCAGCCGACATCAATATCTGATTGCTGGGTAAGATAGATACCGCACCCTGACGCTGAAAAGTCGACTAGTGTGGCATCCAGCGACAAGGTATCAAAAGTGACTTCACAGCTGAGACGTACTTTATACCTTTCGTGTTCACGAATAGGCTTGGTTGCAAAGTTTGAGGGTGGGCGAAGGAAGATTAGATGTGCTGGAGAGGTGATATGAGCCAGTACATTGGTTTTGAACGCGACAATGTGCCCAAGTTCGGTGTCGGTAATCGCACGAACAATAATATCAACGTTTGTGAGCTTTCTCAGCGTCAGTGCTTCTGTCGCTTTTTGCGTAAGCTCTAGGATGAGGTACTGATCTTCTTTGTGTCCGATATAAAGTGTACTGATCTGGATTGAGTCGTCTGGGCCAAATTCCAATACACCTGCTGTTTTTGTACCTGGCTTTAGGTATCTGAACAGTTCTAAGTTTTTATCTTTATGCATATTCGTTACTGAACAATGTTAATCGTTTGATAAAATAATATAACGCCCTGATAAAACTATGTCATTAGTTTCATTGAAGTAATTAGCAGCGTACAACAAAAAAGTGAATCGCTATCTCAAGTAAACAACGGCTTACTCTTGTCGTAAAACAAGATACACTGCTGACAGATATATACTTGATGGAGAAATAGTAAATGGAACTGGAAACCTTATTGAATACTCTGGCTGAAACCCCAGAGGCCGTGCAATTTGAAGATACAATGCAAGTGATCGAAGCTCACTATGATTTTTCTGAGCGCGAATTTCGCAATGGTGAGGTAGTGAACGCTGCAGGGCAGAATAATGGTTCGTGTAAGATTTTTGCTTTTGGTTTAGAGCAAGGCCTATCAGCAGAGCAAACACTTGCTTGTTTTGGTCAATTTTATCGTAACGACGTGCTAGGTTTTCCTGAGAACAGCGACCATCAAAATATTCGTAACTTTATGGTTCATGGCTGGAATGGTATCCAGTTTTCTCAGCCTGCGCTGGTTGCAAAAGTGAAGTAGACACTAACCAGGTAACGATTAGGTCGAAATTTAATCTCAGTATTTTGAAGCGAGAAAACAACCTCTCGCTTTTTTTGTCTATGTTGAACTGGCTAGTAACTTGCTATCCAGTAACTTACTAAATGGGCTCTAAACTACTAAATGGGCTCTAAACTACTGAACGGGCAGGGCAGACAAGCACTTACGACACATACAAACTCCAGCCTTTGGAATATCGCTAGTATCTCGTTTTTCTAACTCAAAACACCAACACGTCTCTTTGCCCGCACTGATATCGCATTGAGCTGGCTCATTACACTGTGGACATTGGTGAGTCGAACTCGCGCCACTAAGATTATCCATAACCGACGTTTGCTCTTCTTCAGATAAGCCTTTCCAACCTATAATTTCATCCATTGTTCGAAAGCAGCCACTACACATTCCGCCATTATTTTTACAAGCCGCTCGGCAAGGTGTTTTCATTTCTCTAACCTGTGATTCATTTGGGCTGAAATGTAGCATATTTGTTTCTTCTTGAAGAGCCGTTAAGCTAAGAAATTACTCAGTTAAATTTAGAAATGACCTCGTAATTTTTAGGCTTTTCATGTAGCATCTCGCCCCTTTTGTTGAGTGGGGGGATATTATGTTTATTGGATTTGATTATGGAACAGCGAACTGTTCTGTCGCGGCGATGGTTAATGGAGAGCCAAGCCTGTTACCGCTAGAAGGTAACAACCACTATATTCCCTCAACCGTGTTTGCGCCTACTCGTGAGAGTGTTTCTGAACATCTATTCCGCCACTTGAATATCAAGCCGAGTGATGCGATCGGTGAGCAAGTACTACGACGTGCGATTGCGCTGAACAGAGAAGAGAGTATCGACTTAGTGCCAGAAGACATGGCATTTGGTCAGGCTGCGTTGGACTTATATTTAGAAGACCCTCGCGATGTTTATTATGTTAAGTCCCCTAAATCTTTCCTTGGCGCGAGTGGACTGCATGATGTGCAGGTGAGCTTTTTCGAAGATTTAGTGTGCGCCATGATGGCAAATATCAAGAATCAAGCCGAACTCACGACTCAAGAGCAGATCAAGCAAGCTGTTATCGGCCGACCAATTAACTTCCACGGTCGAGGTGGTGAAGAGGCGAACAGACAAGCTGAAGACATACTGTCTCGCGCAGCTAAGCGTGCCGGTTTCCTTGATATCGCTTTTCAATTTGAGCCCGTAGCCGCAGGCCTTGATTACGAAAGCACATTAACTGAAAACCAAACAGTATTGGTTGTTGATATTGGCGGTGGTACCACCGATTGCTCATTATTAGAAATGGGACCAACGTGGTCTGGTAAAGCGGATCGTACCCAGAGCTTGTTGGCACACAGTGGGCAAAGGGTAGGGGGGAATGACCTCGATATCTATCTTGCATTCAAACAACTGATGTCACCTTTTGGTATGGGCAGCAAAGGCATTTCGGGTATTGATATGCCACTGACTCAATTCTGGAACCCAATTGCGATTAATAATGTTGAAGCTCAAAAGAACTTCTATTCAAGAGAAAACCTAGCGGCATTAAAATTACTTCGTAAAGAAGCGTCAGAGCCTCAAAAGCTAGAACGTTTGATGAAGGTTTATCACGACACTTTGGGTTACGGTATTGTGCGTAGAGCGGAAGAGGCCAAGATTGCGCTGGCAGAATCCCCTCAATATCGTGCTGCGATTAATGTTGCCTCTGAACTGGTCGAGGTAGATATCTCAGTCGAACAGATGGTTGAAGCGATTGAAACACCAAAGTCTAAGATGATTGAGTTGGTTAAAGAAGCGATTCAACAAGGCCAGAAAAAGCCAGACGTAATCTACATGACGGGTGGTTCCGCTCGTTCACCGATACTTCGTGAAGCCGTACAACAAGCTGTGCCGAATGTACCGATTGTGAGTGGTAATTACTTCGGTTCAGTAACTGCAGGTTTAGCTCGTTGGGCTGAGGTTTGCTTCAAATAAGAGTTCAATGATGAGTTATGAAGGGCAACCAGTCGCTGATTGGTTGCCCTTTTTTTGTTTTTCTCTAATGAACTTTCTATTGAACGATTTTTCCTAGCTCATATTGGGATTTGTTTCACAAAGCTAAATATTTCAGCTGAGCTCTACGTGTTACAAAATGTTTCAAAGGCAAAGGCGAGCCTCTCGATGGTCTGATGAGTTACCTTGGGTTTAGATTTTTAATGCTTTTTTAGTGATTATAAAATCAAAAATAATCAAAGTATTTATCTCAAAGAATAAAAGGAGATCCCAGTAATTGTCGTGTTAATCATCTGTTTTAAAAGGTATTTTTGTTTTTTATAGTGCGATTTTTTTT
>NZ_JBFRTR010000041.1:0-35768 GCF_041474215.1 Vibrio sp. 10N.222.52.C12 | reverse complement strand
TTTACTTTAATTGGTATCACCCACATATGAACAGCGTTAAGCAGCTTGGTATGGGCTTGGTTGGTCTAATTATCGTTGAGGAGAGCATTCCAGTGCCGTTTGATGAAGAGCACGCACTGATGCTTAAACATTGGCATATAGATAAGAAAGGCCAATGGAAAGATCTAATGATCCCACGACTCAGTGCTCGTATGGGTACGCCAGGAGAGTGGAGTAGCGTTAATGGAATACATGAGCCTGTCTATGAGTTAAAACAACATGCAACAACCAGGCTACGTATCGCTAATGTCGACAATACGATCACTTACCCTATAGCTGTCGAAGGGGCTGAGGCATGGGTGATTGCCATTGATGGTAACCCTGTAAAAACACCTTATAAGCTGACGCAACATAAAATTGGTCCAGGGATGCGAGTGGATATTGGACTGATAGCACCCAAAGCCGGTGGGCGAGTTAGCGTCCTTCAAATGAAAGGACGCTTTCCTTTCTCTTTGTGTGAGTTCGAGGTTGTAGATTCAACCCTTGTTGAGAATCGCTCTCTGCCTTCTTTACCCCTTAATCCTGTGCCCAATTTAGATTTGGCTAATGCAGAAGAAATCGACTTTTTATTTGAATGGGAAGGGGCGGTTTCTCCAGTATCTAAAGATGGAAAATCTATGCCTAAGTTTTGGCTAACTAATAAACGAGCATGGGAGGGGATGAGCAAAGATAATATCCCTGAACCGTTGGCGACTTTAGAGCTGGGAAAAACCTATATATTCGATCTTAAGAACGTCACTCAATATCATCACCCGATTCACATTCACGGCCATACATTCACTGTATTGGAACTTGATGGGAAGAAAGTTGAAGAACCTTTCCATACTGATACAGTGTTACTTGGAAAAAATGGCCGAGCTAAAGCTGCATTTGTAGCCGACAACCCTGGCCGCTGGATGTATCATTGTCATGTTATAGAACACATGAAAACGGGTTTGATGGGATATATTGAAGTTAAGTGACACCTGTAACGTTTAATATTTGCGCATGCATTCTTAGTTTCTACCCTCGCTTTTATCGGCGTTAAAGCTAGAATATAGGGATTATTGTTTGGGAGGATTCATGGGTCAGTTATCTATTCTAGGTTTTATCGCCATCGGTGGCGCGTTTGGTGCTTGTTCACGTTACTTGATTTCAGAGTTATGCGTTGTGATGTTAGGGCGTGGTTTTCCTTACGGTACGCTGACTGTTAACGTAATTGGCTCTTTGATTATGGGATTGCTCATCGCCGCGTTTGAAAATGAGATGGTTGCGACGGAGCCGTGGAGACAAATTATCGGTCTTGGTTTCCTTGGAGCCCTGACGACATTTTCTACGTTTTCGATGGATAACGTGCTTCTTATGCAGCAGGGTGCGTTCTTCAAGATGGGGCTCAATGTACTGCTCAATGTGGTTCTCAGTATTTCAGCCGCATGGATCGGCTTCCAACTTCTGATAAAGTCTTAAAACTTTCTTACGATTTGTTAACAACTCGGCTTGGTTTATCCAAGCCGTTTTTATATACTCGATCGTACTTGTCGGAGTGCCATATGGCTGAGACCGTTAACTCGGGATCCGTTGAACCTGATCAGGCTAATACCTGCGAAGGGAACAAGAGTAGATATCTAACTAGAATCCTTCTAGAGATCTATCTCCAGATCACAACTGCATTTTCTTGCTGTGATCCCTCTTGTAGCATCTTATCCGTCAAGCATTTTTATCCCTATAAATAATGGCTAAAAGCCAAGGAAAAATGCTATGTCGAGTCGTAAACAAGCAAGACTGGAAGCGAAGAATTTCATTGATTCTTTATCTGTACAACCTTATCCAAACTCAAAAAAAGCTTACATCCAAGGGTCTCGAGCGGACATTCAAGTCCCTGTCCGAGAAATATCCCTCGCAGATAGCCTTGTTGGTGGCAGCAAAAAAGAGCCTGTATTCGAACCTAATGAGCCAATTCATGTCTACGACACCTCAGGTGTTTATACCGATCCTACGCATGAAATAGACCTTTATAGTGGCCTTCCTAAGTTGCGAGAGCAATGGATTGAAGAGCGTGGTGATACGGAATTGCTCGATGATGTAAGCTCTGTTTACACCAAAGAACGTTTAGAAGATGAAACCCTAGACGACCTTCGTTACGGAAACCTGCCTCGAATTCGTCGCGCTACTGGCGACCAATGTGTAACTCAACTGCATTATGCTCGTCAGGGAATTATCACTCCTGAGATGGAGTACATTGCGATACGTGAGAACATGGGGCGTCAGAAGTTCGCTGATGAACAGCTTAATCACCAACACCCAGGCCATAACTTTGGCGCAAACCTGCCAAAAGAAATTACCCCTGAGTTCGTGCGTAAAGAGGTCGCTGAAGGCCGAGCTATCATCCCTTCAAACATCAACCACCCAGAATCAGAACCTATGATTATTGGCCGAAACTTCTTAGTGAAAGTGAACGCCAATATCGGTAACTCTTCTGTAAGCTCTTCGATTGAAGAAGAAGTTGAGAAGCTAGTATGGTCGACTCGCTGGGGCGGCGATACCGTAATGGATCTTTCTACTGGCCGTAATATCCACGAGACTCGTGAATGGATCCTACGTAATAGCCCAGTGCCGATTGGTACGGTTCCTATGTATCAGGCGCTTGAGAAAGTGAATGGCGTAGCCGAAGACCTTAACTGGGAAGTGATGCGCGATACTTTGATTGAACAAGCGGAGCAGGGCGTTGATTACTTCACTATCCATGCTGGTTTGCTTCTTCGTTATGTTCCTATGACGGCTAAGCGTGTGACAGGTATTGTTTCTCGTGGTGGCTCTATTATCGCGAAATGGTGTCTTGCACATCACCAAGAAAGCTTCCTATACACACACTTCCGCGAGATCTGTGAGATCTGTGCGAAGTACGATGTGGCTTTGTCATTGGGTGACGGCCTACGTCCTGGCTCTATTGCAGATGCCAATGATGAGGCTCAGTTCTCGGAGTTACGTACTCTAGGTGAGTTAACTAAAGTGGCTTGGGAATACGATGTTCAGGTGATCATTGAAGGTCCTGGACATGTACCTATGCATCTTATTAAAGAGAACATGGATGAGCAGTTAGAGCACTGCCATGAAGCGCCTTTCTATACGTTAGGCCCGCTGACCACTGATATTGCACCGGGTTATGACCACATTACCTCTGGTATTGGCGCGGCGATGATTGGTTGGTACGGCTGTGCGATGCTTTGTTATGTAACACCTAAAGAGCATTTGGGCTTACCAAATAAAGAAGATGTGAAGACTGGCTTGATTACTTACAAGCTGGCAGCACATGCAGCAGACTTGGCAAAAGGGCATCCGGGCGCACAAATCCGAGATAATGCATTATCTAAAGCTCGTTTTGAATTCCGTTGGGAAGACCAATTTAATCTAGCTTTAGATCCAGAAACAGCCCGTTCTTTCCACGATGAAACCCTGCCACAAGAATCGGGCAAGGTTGCTCACTTCTGCTCTATGTGTGGACCTAAATTCTGTTCAATGAAGATCTCTCAAGAAGTTCGAGAGTACGCAAAAGACACTGAACAAGTGGCTGCTGATCAGGCTATCGAGATTAAGATGCTTGATAATCCGTTGGAAGGGATGCGTCAGAAATCACAAGAGTTCCGTGATACTGGCTCTGAACTTTATCACCCAGCAGTAGGCGCAAAAGAAGCTCAATTAGAGGAATAATGACAGTGAAGATTCTTATCCCATCTCAAAATATTGAGCTAACGGGAGAGGTGCAAAGCTGTCTATTGGTTGCTAAGCGACAAGGCTTGGCAACCGATGCAGTTGAGTTGGGTGTAAGCCCAACTCAATGCTTCTCTATCGTTGATGCTCAGCAAGCGTTATCTATTGGTTTTGCTCATGATGTTGATTCATTGGCGGAGTGCCGCTCAAGTGAGCTTGATCATATCGTTTATTACAGTCATTCAGTGGCGCTAGCTGGTGTCCGCGATGCCTTGGCACAAACTCCGAATACCATCTATATCGGTGTCTTAGATGACTCAGCTGCATTGGATATCTGGTCACAGCTAGATTCTAATCGTGCTATCAAGAGTGAAACTCCAGCTCATCAGGAGTTAGATAGTCGTGGCCACTTTGCTTGGTTACTTACTTTGTTGGCGTTGGAATTCCCATTAGAAGATGCACTGGTTTTAGCTCGCGCAGCACCTAGTGTTTCACGTGGAACATGGCCAGCAAACTATCAAAACTTTCCTATTCCCGTTCTCGAAGATGAGCGACTGGATATTAGTGTTGGTTGGGCGCACCAAGGAACATCACTGTCGTTCCCGGAATTGAGTAAGAGTAGCCTAGGACTATACCCAGTGGTTGATGATGTTGAGTGGATCGAAAGGCTGCTCAAGCTTGGAATTAACACAGTTCAACTGCGTATTAAGAACCCACAGCAAGCAGATTTAGAACAACAAATCGCGCGATCTATCGAACTCGGTAGAGAGCACAACGCTCAGGTTTTTATCAATGACTATTGGCAATTGGCACTTAAGCATGATGCTTTTGGTGTTCATTTGGGGCAAGAGGACATCGAAGAATCCAACCTATCTCAACTGAGCCAAGCTGGTATTAAGATCGGTCTATCGACTCATGGTTATTACGAGTTGCTACGCATTGTGCAAATCAACCCAAGCTATATTGCGCTGGGGCATATATTCCCAACCACCACTAAGCAGATGCCATCGAAGCCTCAAGGACTTGTGCGTTTATCTCTCTATCAGCAGCTGATTGATACTATCCCATACACAGAAGAACTCACCGGTTATCCGACAGTTGCGATTGGTGGAATTGACCAGTCGACGGCCGCACAGGTGTGGAGTTGTGGGGTATCGAGCCTTGCTGTTGTACGTGCGATTACGTTAGCCGAAGAACCAAAGCAAGTGATTGAGTTCTTCGAAGCATTAATGGCTGACCGTTCTTCAGGTGCTGCTAAAGAGGTAACTCAGGAGCTAAGTCATGCTGAATGATTTCGAATTCATTCGTTATCAACGACAACTCGCACTTCCTGAAGTGGGTGAGCAAGGGCAACGCAATCTATTAGATAGCCATGTATTGGTCATCGGTTGTGGTGGCTTAGGCAATGCTGCGGCTCTCTATCTTGCGGCTTCCGGTATCGGGAAAATCGTATTAGTTGATGATGATTGTGTGGATTCGTCTAACCTTCAACGACAAGTTGCGTTCAAGGAAAGCCAGTTAGGTTCGCCTAAGGTCGAAGCTCTGAAGCAAAAACTGACTGAGCTTAATGGTCGAAACCAAGTGAGAACCATCAATAGGCGAATGACTCAGAGCCAGCTTGAGCTTGAGGTGATGCTCGCTGATTTGGTGTTGGATTGTACTGACAACTTTGAGTCACGTCAGCAGGTTAACCAAGCATGTTTTGGTAGCAAGACACCTTTGGTTTCTGGTTCTGCGATCGGATGGAAAGGTCAGTTTATTGTCTTTGATTATCAGATGCAGAAAGGGTGCTATCACTGTTTGTTCCCGTTCAGTCATCATCCACAAACGACACGTTGTAGCGATAGCGGCATCATCGGCCCAGTTGTTGGCACCATAGGCAACCTCCAAGCACTGGCAGCGATTCAACGTATTAGCACTGGCGAGTTCCAGGTTGCAACACATCAGCTCAAACTGTTTGATGGTCAGACGATGAACTGGCAAAACTTAAGTGTCACTCAAGATAGTGAATGCCCCGTTTGCTGCACATCTACAGTTAACTATTTAGAAGAAGAAACCCAATGAGCAACATAACGATCTCTATCAATGAGCAACCAGAACAGGTTGCACAATCGTCGTCTCTAGCGGATATCATCCAAGCGCTTTCACTACCCGATCTGGGTTGTGTCTTTGCTATCAATAATGCGGTTGTCCCGCGTAGTCAGTGGCAACAAAGGGTCGTCAATGAAGGCGATGCTATTTCTCTTTTCCAAGCTATTGCAGGAGGCTAACTATGTTAACTATCGCAGATAAAACATTTCAATCACGACTCTTTACTGGAACGGGCAAGTTCGCGAATAAACATTTAATGGCGAGTGCTATCGAAGCTTCCGGTTCTCAACTGGCAACCATGGCGTTGAAGAGAGTTGATATTCGCTCTGAGCAAGATGATATTTTACAGCCCATCATTGATGCTGGCGTGAACTTGTTACCAAATACCTCCGGGGCGAAGAACGCGAAGGATGCCATCTTTGCTGCGCATTTGGCTCGCGAAGCGCTAGGCACAAACTGGCTCAAACTGGAAATTCACCCTGATCCAAAGTACTTGATGCCAGACCCAATTGAGACATTAAAAGCGGCTGAGCAACTGGTTAAAGATGGCTTTGTTGTGTTGCCTTACTGTCATGCTGACCCAGTGTTGTGTAAACGATTGGAAGAGGTGGGTTGTGCTGCGGTTATGCCGCTAGGTGCGCCGATTGGGTCGAACAAAGGTATCGCTTCGGCAGACTTCTTAGAGATCATTATCGACCAAGCGAACGTCCCTGTGATTGTTGACGCTGGTATTGGTGCGCCATCTCATGCTGCTCGTGCAATGGAAATGGGCGCGGATGCCGTGTTAGTTAATACTGCAATTGCGGCTTCTCAACAACCCGTTGATATGGCGATTGCTTTTAAACTGGCAGTTGAAGCTGGCCGTATGGCTTACCTTTCTGGTCTTGCTGGACAGGTGTCTCATGCGGTTGCTTCTAGTCCGCTAACTTCATTCCTAGACGAGTAGTGTCCTTATGACGTTTGTTGATCGATTTAAACAGCTCAACTGGGATGACATTGGTATGTCCATCTTCAGTAAAACGGCAGCGGATGTTGAGCGCGCTCTGAGTAAACCTAAACGCGACTTGGAAGACTTTAAGGCTCTTATCTCTCCGGCAGCAGAACCTTACTTAGAGCAGATGGCGCAACAATCGTTGGCACTCACACGCAAGCGATTCGGCAATACAATGTCGTTGTATATTCCATTGTACCTCTCAAACTTATGTGCGAATGCGTGCACGTATTGTGGTTTCTCAATGGAGAACCGCATTAAGCGTCGCACACTTACTTTAGATGAAATCGATGCTGAAAGTGCCGCTATCAAAAAGATGAAGTTTGATAGTGTATTGTTGGTGACTGGTGAACATGAAACCAAGGTCGGGATGAAGTACTTCCGTGAAGTGCTACCGAATATTAAGGCACAATTTAACTATCTTGCGATGGAAGTGCAGCCGCTTGATCAAGATGACTACGCAGAGCTTAAAACTCTCGGCTTAGATGCGGTGATGGTTTACCAAGAAACGTATAGCCCAAGTACCTACGCGGAACACCACTTGCGTGGCAATAAAATGGATTTTGAATACCGGCTCGAAACGCCCGATCGTTTGGCAAAAGCGGGTATTGATAAGATAGGTATTGGCGCTTTGATTGGCTTGGAAGATTGGCGTACCGACTGTTTCTTCGTGGCCGCTCACTTAGACTATCTTGAGCGTACTTATTGGCAAACACGTTACTCGATTTCATTCCCACGTCTTCGTCCGTGTGAGGGTGGTTTGCAGCCTAAATCGATTATGAGTGATAAACAGTTGGTTCAACTTATCTGTGCGTATCGCTTATTAAACCCTGAGGTTGAATTGTCTCTCTCGACTCGTGAGTCTGCAGCTTTCCGCGACAATGTGTTGCCATTGGGAATCACCAGTATGTCGGCTGCGTCTAAAACCCAGCCTGGTGGTTATGCTTCTGATGAAGAAGAACTCGAGCAATTTGAAATAAGTGATGAGCGAAGTGCTGCCGATGTTGAGTCAATGATTCGTCAACGTGGTTTTGATCCTGTGTGGCGAGACTGGCACAGTGCTTACTCTGGTTAGCGAACACACAGATTTATGTTCCACGTGAAACATCGACGAAGTTAAATCGACAAATAAAAACGGCTACCCTAAGGTAGCCGTTTTTCATTTCATTAAGTTTGAATTAGCTAAGCATGAGCAAGTGGAGTGGTTGATTGGCGTAACCATTCCAATGTATCACCTTCAACTAATGGGCTAACATCGTTCCATACTTTCTGGTGGTAATCATTAAGCCATGCAAGTTCAGGTCGTGTCAGTAAATCGACGTTGATGTTGCGCTTATCGATAGGGCAACGTGTTAGCGACTCAAACGTTAGTACTGAGAAGTCACCTTGAGTTGGCAGCTCAACCACCAGTTCTAGGTTTTCGATACGGATACCAAATTCATCTGCACGGTAGTAACCCGGCTCGTTTGATAACACCATGCCTTCAACAAGAGGTACATCGATTAGCTTCTTAGAGATGCTTTGCGGACCTTCATGAACACTTAGGAAATGACCAACACCGTGACCAGTACCGTGGTCGTAGTCGAAGCCTTCTGCCCATAAGTGTTGGCGAGCTAGAATATCAAGTTGGAAACCACGAGTACCCTGTGGGAAACGTGCACGCGCGATACCGATGTGACCTTTAAGCGCTAACGTGAACTGCTGGATCATTTCGTCGCTTGGCTGGCCAATCGCGATAGTTCGAGTGATGTCGGTTGTACCATCTAGGTACTGACCGCCTGAATCGACTAGGTAAAGAGTATTCATCTCTAACTGACCTGGTTCAGGTTGATTCTCGTGGTTGTAGTGACACATTGCTGCGTTACCGCCTGCAGCTGAAATCGTGTCAAAACTTAGATCCATCAGTGTTGGGTCTTGTTCACGGAATGATTGTACTTTGTCAGCCAATACCGCTTCGTTGTGCAGGTTGCCTTGCGCGACTTCGGCATCAATCCAAGATAGGAATTTCGCCATCGCCACGCCATCACGAATGTGACACGCTTTCATGCCGGCAATTTCAGTTTCATTCTTTGCTGCCTTTGGCATTAGACATGGGTCTGCTGCTTCAATGAGATGAGCGCCAGAGTTTTGTAGAACCAGCGTGTACCAAGCGTTACTGGTACCTGAATCGACAGACACATTGTTACCTTCTAGAGACTGAAGACGCGCTTCAAGCTCTGATGGGGGAGAAACTCGAATGCCATTACCAACGTGAGCTTCAAAGCCTGCCGGGATGCGTGCTGGGTCTAGGAAGAAATCGACGCTTTCATCGGCGTGAATGATCGCGTTGGATAACACAACAGGTAGGCGAGATACGTCCAAGCCACGAATGTTAAGCAACCAACATATTGAGTCAAGCTCGGTAAGGATAGCGGCATCAGCACCTTTGGCTTTTAGTAAGCCAGCAATCTCAGCGCGCTTACTCTCGCTTGATTGGCCAACGGCGTCTGTTGCCATTAGGCGAACATCAGACACGACAGGTTCAGGGCGATCAGACCAAAGTTCATCAATTGGATTAGAAGAGAGTGTTGTTAGCTCAACTTTCTCTGCTAGTTTTGCTTGTGCGCCTTTCAACCACGCCGCGGTGTGCATGCGTGGGTCGAATGCAACCTTACTACCTTGTGGCAATGAATTGATGATCCAATCTAAAGCCGGTTCTTCAATAAGGTGGCGATACTCAAATAACTCTGCTGGTACTTGCTTACGAACCTGAACGGTGTAGCGACCATCAACAAAAATAGCAGCAGTTTCACGAGTGATAACAGCGGCACCCGCAGAGCCAGTGAAACCTGTTAACCAGTGAAGTCGCTCGTTATGAGCGGGAACGTATTCACCTAGATATTCGTCTTCATGTGGAATGATAACGGCATCTAGGTTATTTGTTTCAAGCCAAGCTCGAACCGCAGAAACGCGTTCAGCAGTGATATTGTGCATCTGTGTTTATCCTTATTGTTAGGGTCCTTGTTAACACTCACAGTCGATATACATGCGAGGGGACTTATTAGGTCAATAAGCTAGCGCTTTTGTTCGTTTGCTGCAAACGCTGTACGCCATTTTTATCTAAGGTGCAGAGTTTTTTCTTTGATGATATCTCGCAACCAAGTTAAGGCTGGGTCATTTTCTCTGTCACGATGCCAAAACAAAGTGTATGCCATCGGTGGGAATTCCATTGGTAAAGGAACAACCACTAAGTCGAGTTGTTTAGCGACGAGGTAAGTAAAGTGGCTTGGTGCGGTAAACACAAAGTCGGTGTAAGTACACAGGCTTGCAGCGCTATTGAAGTCTGGAACAGAAATAGCGATATCACGTTGGTGACCAAGGTCGGCAAGTTTGTAGTCGAGTAGCCATCGATCGTTCCCATCACACCTTACTTGTACATGACGCTGCGCAAGGTAGGTTCCCAAATCCCATTTACCACGTAGAGCTGGGTGGTTACGCCTTAAGACACACATCTGTGCATCACGGTAGATCTCTTGTTCGCAGATGTCGTCTGGCGGCAGCATGGTTAAGCGCGCGTCGTTGATGTCGATGTCTTTGCCTGTGAGTCCGATATCTAACTCACCAAGCTGTAGCTTCTTAAAGGTTTGTTCGGTCCACGCATGGGTGTTGATATTAACCTTAGGTGCTTGTCGAAATATCGCCGGTAAGAAGTGAGGAAGAATCAGCGGGTAAACACTCTCAACGGCAGCAATGTGAAAGCTGTGGTCGCTATTGTTGGGAATGAATGTCTCAGGCTGAGTGAGAACATCAAGTTGGTTGATCAACGTTTCTAGCCGAGGCTTAAGGAAAACAGCTTTCGGTGTTGGACGTAGGCCATGAGCACTTCGTGTGAACAGGGGGTCATTAAATTGTTCACGAAGCTTGGCTAGCGACTTACTCACAGCCGATTGACTCAAGCACAATCGATGCGCAGTGCGAGTGACACTCAGCTCTTCCATCAGCACCTGCAAGCAAACCAGTAGATTGAGGTCGAGGCGTGATAGTTTCTCGATATTCATGTGAGTTTCCTATTTGGAATAATGCTAATGAGTATATGCCATTTTTGTTCATATCTTTAGTTGGTTATTATGCACCTAAATTAACTCATTCGGAGAATCTTGTGCCTTCTAATGCGCTTCCAACCCCTAGTAAACTGCAGGTTGCTTTATTGGCAATGCTGGTTCTATTTAGCCCTCTGGCTATAGATATTTATCTTCCAGCTCTGCCACAAATTTCAACAGCGTTTCACGTGGAACACGCATTAGCACAAGATACGATTACTTGGTTTTTATTCGCCATGGGTGTCGGGCAATTATTTGCAGGCCCTTTGGCTGATAAGTTAGGACGTCGAACCGTTGCATTGGGAGGTGTTAGTATCTATGCATTGAGTGCTTGCTTGGCGTGGGCAGCTCAATCGATTGATATGATGCTAATAGCTCGGCTGCTACAAGGCTTAGGAGCTTGTGCGACTTCTGTAGCAGCCTTTGCGACGGTTCGCGATCTATTTGGCCCTGAGAAGAGCGGCCGTATGATCAGTTATCTCAATGGTGCCATTTGCTTTATTCCTGCACTAGCACCGATTCTGGGTGCTTGGTTAACTCAACAGTTTGGCTGGCGCTCGAACTTCAGCTTTATGGCAGGCTTTGCTGTCGTTGTTGGCACTATCTTATTCTTCCAAATGAAAGAGTCTAACCCTGCGACAGAAAAGGTTGCGGTATTCAAGCTTGAGCGATACTGGTCAGTATTGAAAACACCATCATTCCTTTTCCACGCAACCTTGTGTCTGATGGCGATGGCGGTTATCCTCGCTTATGTAACCTCTGCACCAGTTGTGTTGATGGAAAACCTAGGCCTGACCATGAAAGAGTTTACTTTCTGGTTTGGTGTTAATGCGGCCATCAACATTGCAGCTGCGTTTACTGCACCTAAATTTATGGACCGTTTTGGTACCTATAAAGCACTGGTGGTTGGTATCTCGACGCTGGGCTTAGCGGGTGTGATTATGTTGGTGCTTACTGAGCACGCTACTCCAATCGCGTTCATGCTACCGATCTTCTTATCGTCAGTTGGCTTTGCTTGGATTCTTGGTGCTGCGGCAGGTAAAGCTCTAGAACCTTTCGGTGACCGTGCGGGTACAGCTGCTGCGCTGCTTGGCTTGTTCCAAATGAGCGGTTCAGGGCTTCTTGTGGGTACCATGCAACGTCTTGATTTAACGTCGCAAGTGATGATTGCTCTGCAAATGTTCCTGATTGTTCCTGCGTTATTAGTGCTTGCGAGCAAAGCGGGTAAGTCTTGGCACACGACGTTTGCTAAGGCATAAGTTACAAGGGTGACAAAATATACAAATGGCGGTTTTCGAAACGTTAAAACATGGTATATTTGTCACTCATTGAAACGTTAGTCCCCAACGGAAAATACTGTAATGTCATTAACAACCTACGAAATGGCGCGCGTCTTAGAACAAATGGAAGATGCACCTGAAAAGGTCATGTTTGGTAAACTGCTTAAAGAGCTAGGCAACCAAAGTGAAGAGCGTATTCGCAGTGCGGCAAAACAAGTTCCAATCGATACTTTGCGAGATATCATTTACCAATTTCAGCGTGTGGTAGAGTCTCGTAAGGGTGAGCAGGTTCAGCTATTGGCAAAAGAACTTGCAGAGCAAGGCATCTCTGCTGAAGAGCTACAAGCTTTTCTAAATAAGTAAGCTTATCCCAGTTAAAAAAGAAACCACTCAATTGAGTGGTTTCTTGCGTTTGGGCTGTAGCATTTAGCTTTAGCAGTTCAAAAGAGGTGAAAACTTATTTTAATTCCTGAACTGCGCTTTCAAAATTCGATCAAGTGAGAATGGCCCGGCGCCCCACACGACAACGATAAGAATCATTAACCCCCAAAGCTGATGATCGTAGAAGCCTTGATCCCACAATACAGGGTAAGACACGACAGCAATGATATTGAAAACGAACAACACCGCAGCCATAGGTCGTGTTAATAAACCGAGCGCTAAAAACATCGGTAGAATTAACTCAGCGGCAGTGCCCATGTAAGCAGCCAATTCCCAAGGTAGCAGTGGCACTTGGTATTCCAATTCAAACAAGTAAAGCGTGCTATCCCAAGTAGCTATCTTGGTGAGTCCAGAATTAAAGAATACCCACGCCACCCAAAGGCGACAAAATAGTAGAAGCACTGGAACAAAAAGTGCCTGTGATTTCTCAATCAAACTGTCGTATTGAGCCATCATGTTCGTGACTGTGTTGTTATCCATGTTATGCCTCCAATTCGGCATTGATTGAAAAACCTGAGATGACGTTTAGCGCCATAACAGTATTCAGATGTTGTAGTAATAAAGGATCGATTGCTGAGAGTGTTCGACCTGATTGCAATTCAGTGAGGAGTTGGTGGCTCTCTTCACTCAAACTATGGCTCTCAACCTGTGAATTCTCAGCTCGGATCAACACCCCAAATTCAGCTTGGTTGATGTCTAGCCCATCAAGTTGCTGCTGATAGATGGCGTGTTCAAGCGCGATAATCGTGTAACTAGAATGAATCAGTGTTATTGAATCTTTGAGATGAAAGACTAAAGCGCCTTGTTGCTCTTGTGGTACATCTGCAAGGCAAGAAAGAGGTCTCTGGTCGACATGTACTTGTGACGAAAACCTTACCAAGCTATCTTTCTGCCATTCATACAAAGCCACTTCACCGAGATAAGGTGCAGCCTCAATAACGGCAGGAAAGGCTTGGATAGTCTGTTCAAAGTGTTCACCGTAACCACTGACATCACCAGAGGTCGATGGATAATGTAAGACATGTTGACGAGCCATCTGTTGGAAGCACTCTTCACCAACCAACATTTCAGTGAGTGGGTAGGTTGCTGCCAGAACTTCGCTCAAGCTGATCACAAAGTTATTACGGTAAATCTGGATGCGTTGTTCATCGGTAAAATGGTCGCTCACTATGTCGCAGTACTCACCATTGTTTTGATAGCGTAGGGCGTTAGCAAACTCCAATTGAACCTCTGCTAGGGAGTGGCTCATGAGGCGCGACTCCTTTGGTTGAACTTGTCGTGTTGATACAAGATATCACTGGCTTTGGTTGCTTCAGCCAATAAAACTTGTGGCTCTGGGATATCGAGATCCCACTCAATCAAGGTATGGCGCAAACCATGTTGTGCAACCCAGTCAGTGTAGAGTTTCCACACTTCGTCACAGACAGGTTTACTGTGTGTGTCTATCCAGATCTCACCTTGTTCAAGCTTCTTTTTGGTAAAACCTGCCAAGTGAATCTCTTCAACTTTGTCTGCTGGTATTCCGTTTAAGTACTCTTCACAACTAAAGCCATGATTAAAAGATGAGACGAAAATATTATTGAAATCGAGCAGTAGGCGACACTCAGTACGCTTTTGTACCTCAGCCAAAAACTCCCACTCAGGAATAGTAGAATGCTTGAAGGATAGGTAGCTCGATGGGTTCTCAATCAACATCGGGCGTTGCAAGCTGTCTTGAACCTCGATGACATTACGACAGAAGACTTCCAATGCTTCTTCTGTGTAAGGCAGCGGTAGCAAGTCATTGAAATAATGACCACTTGTCTGACTCCAACTGAGATGATCAGAAACCAAGAAGGGTTCGATATCATCAATGAGCTCTTTTAATTGCACAAGATGATGTTGATTGATGCGCTCAACAGAACCTAGCGACAACCCAACACCGTGACAACTGATGTTGTGTGCGTGACGAATTTCTCTGAGTTGTTGTCGTTGCGGTGATTGAGCTAAGAAGTAGTTCTCGCTGTGAACTTCTAACCAACTTACTAAGGCTGGATTTTGGCTAAAGAAGTCCAAGTGCGGTGTTCTAAGGCCAACCCCTGCGTAGGGGTGAAGAGTTTGAGTCACAACGATTCTCCTAACAAGAAGTGGAGGTGAGCTGAATGTCAGCTCACCATACTAAGCAGCTCAATTATGATGATTGAGTGTTACCACCTGATAATTTGCCACATAGCCCTTTAGGTACGACTACGAACGCATCGGATTGGTTGTCTTCTTTTGCTGTACCCGCACATGAGCTTGTTTTGGTTGCACAATCATTTTGGCCAGCTTTTGCCACGCCGTAGCATTTTTCTTTTGCTGCTGCTTCCGCAGGTGCTGATGTAAGAACTGCACCGCCGAACGCTAGTACACTTGTGATTGCAGCTGTAACAGCAAGATTAGAATTTTTCATAGTCATTCCCTCTAGGACTTAATAGTATTTTATATCGCAGGTTAATGGATTGTTAACTTGCTTACTAAAAAGGATAGGAAGAACTAGGAAATAATTTCACGACATTATAAGAAATATCAATATTAATGATGTTTTAGCTATTAAGTTACTGATTATATGATGTTATTTTTTGATTGTTTTTTCTTCTTATTATCCTAAACGCAGCCTAGTGTTTAGGTTATAATCAACTTTTATGTATAAATACCCAGTAGTGAGCATATTCAATGATAGATCCTTCGCTTTTACTCGATGGCCTAAACGACAAACAACGTGAGGCGGTCGCAGCACCTTTAGAAAACCTACTTATTCTGGCAGGTGCTGGCAGTGGTAAAACGCGAGTATTGGTGCATCGTATCGCTTGGTTACAAAGCGTAGAGCAAGCATCACCGTTCTCTATCATGTCGGTTACCTTCACCAACAAAGCGGCAGCAGAGATGCGTGGTCGTATTGAAGAGTTGATGATGGGTAGCTCGTCGGGCATGTGGAACGGCACCTTCCACGGTATCTGTCACCGCATCCTTCGTGCTCACTACCTAGATGCAAAACTGCCAGAAGACTTCCAGATCATTGATTCAGATGATCAGATTCGTTTGCTGCGTCGCTTAATCAAGGCGCAAAACCTTGATGAAAAGCAGTGGCCTGCCAAGCAAGCTTCTTGGTGGATCAATGGCAAGAAAGACGAAGGGCTGCGCCCAAGTCACATTGACGCCTACCATGATCCAATAACTCAAACGTGGTTAAAGATTTACTCTGCTTACCAAGAGGCATGTGATCGTGCTGGCTTGGTCGACTTTGCTGAAATCTTGTTGCGATCGCATGAGCTATTGCGCGATAAGAAACACATCCGCGAGCACTACCAAGCTCGCTTTAAGCACATTCTTGTCGACGAATTCCAAGATACCAACAACATCCAATACGCTTGGTTACGTATGATGGCGGGCCCGGATTGTCGCGTGATGATCGTGGGTGATGATGACCAATCTATCTATGGCTGGCGTGGCGCTAAAATTGAAAATATTCAGAAGTTCTTGGATGAATTCCCAGGTGCTTCAACGGTTCGACTCGAACAAAACTACCGTTCAACCAAAACCATTCTTCAGGCGTCGAACGAGCTTATCTCGAACAACACTGAGCGTATGGGTAAAGAGCTGTGGACTGATGGCAACGATGGCGAGCCAATCTCAGTTTACTCAGCTTATAACGAGTTAGATGAAGCGCGTTTCACGGTCAGCAAAATCAAAGAGTGGCAAGAGAAAGGCGGTGCGTTAGAAGATACCGCGATGCTTTATCGTAATAACGCCCAATCTCGTGTGCTTGAAGAAGCGCTTATCCAAGGTGGCCTGCCTTACCGAATCTACGGTGGCATGCGATTCTTCGAGCGTCAAGAAATCAGAGACGCCTTGAGCTACATGCGCCTCATGAGCAACCGCAATAATGATGCCGCGTTTGAACGTGTGGTTAATACGCCAACGCGTGGCTTGGGTGATAAAACGTTAGAAACGATTCGTCTTGCTGCTCGTGATCGTGGTGCAACCATGTGGGAAGCCAGTGTTGCTTTGATAGAAGAGCAAGTGCTACCCGGTCGTGCTGCGGGCGCATTAAGTCGTTTTATCGAGCTGATTAATGCGCTTGAAGATGACACGTTGGAACTTAGCCTGCATGAACAAACCGACCACGTGATTAAATCGTCGGGTCTGTTTGCTATGTACGAGCAAGAGAAGGGTGAGAAGTCGAAGGCACGTATCGAGAACTTGGAAGAATTGGTAACGGCAACGCGCCAGTTTGAAAAGCCGGAAGAAGCGGATGAGATGAGCATGCTGACGGCGTTCTTAACTCACGCAGCTTTGGAAGCGGGTGAAGGTCAGGCCGATGAGTTTGACGATGCGGTTCAGTTAATGACTTTGCACAGTGCTAAAGGCCTAGAGTTTCCAATGGTGTTTATGGTGGGTGTCGAAGAAGGCATGTTCCCAAGCCAGATGTCGGCCGAAGAAGCGGGGCGTTTAGAAGAAGAGCGTCGCCTGTGCTATGTCGGTATGACCCGTGCGATGGAGAAGCTCTACATCACTTATGCTGAAATGCGTCGTTTGTATGGTCAAGACAAGTACCACAAGCCATCTCGTTTTATTCGTGAACTACCAGAAACCTGTCTGGATGAGGTTCGTATGAAAGCGCAAGTGAGTCGTCCTGCTAGCAGTGGCCGCTTTAGCCAAACCGCCGTGAAAGAGAACTTTAACGAAACAGGCTTTAGTTTGGGTTCTCGCGTTAAGCACCCTAAGTTTGGTGAAGGCACTATCATCAACTTCGAGGGAAGTGGCCCGCAGAGCCGAGTTCAAGTCGCGTTTAACGGTGAAGGCATCAAGTGGTTAGTAACGGCTTACGCTCGTTTAGAACAGTTGTAATCTGCTACTTCGGTATCTAAAAATCGTTCATTATTAAAAACAGAAAGAGCAGCCAATGGCTGCTCTTTTTATTACTTTGTACCGACCTAAATTAGGTTAATACGAGCTGAAGACATTGTTGCCTCAAAGTGAGACTTACAGTGCTGCAAGTGCCGCTTCGTAGTTTGGCTCTTCAGTGATCTCTGCAACCAACTCGCTGTGTGTCACCACACCTTTTTCATCAACAACGACAACGGCACGTGTTGTTAGGCCTGATAGTGGGCCTTCAGCGATCGCTACGCCGTAGTCTGATGCGAATGTAGGAGAACGGAAAGTTGAAGCGTGTTGAACGCCTTCAATGCCTTCTAGTTCACAGAAGCGGCCCGCAGCAAACGGTAGGTCAGCAGAAATACAAACAACAACCGTGTTCTCAAGTTCTGCTGCTTTTGCGTTGAACGTACGTACGCTCGTTGCACAAGTTGCTGTGTCGATACTTGGGAAGATGTTTAGAACCACTTTCTTGCCTTCAAGAGAAGCAAGAGTCAGTTCAGAAAGGTCGCCTGCAGTCAGTGCAAAGCTTGGTGCTTGTTCGCCAGTTTGTGGGAATGTGCCTGTTAGTGGTACAGCAGCGCCTTTGAAGGTAACGTGTGACATGAATTTGTCCTTAGTTTAATTATGG
Organism: Vibrio sp. 10N.222.52.C12; assembly: GCF_041474215.1. Taxonomy (NCBI): domain Bacteria; kingdom Pseudomonadati; phylum Pseudomonadota; class Gammaproteobacteria; order Vibrionales; family Vibrionaceae; genus Vibrio; species Vibrio sp. 10N.222.52.C12. The sequence continues at coordinate 17,633 of NZ_JBFRTR010000041.1, read as the reverse complement.
TTATGAAACTAGTTGAGCCTAGTAAGACTTACGTTACTCGGAAGTGGTTAAGAAGTGAATGCTTTAAATGTCAGAATTGTAATTAAAGGTCTTTGATTTATTTGTTTGAGAGAGGAATAAGTGAAACGACAGATAAAGAAAAACCCCGAGAGCTTGCGCTCATCGGGGTCTATAGTCTTACTCGCAGCAATCCGGCTACTAAGTGTGCTCCATGCATCAAATCCATGATAGTGTGCTGTTATCCTTCAGCGTATTCCTTTCGTCGCCTTCCTAGCGGTGTCCTTGATCTTATCCTGATCTGCCAACAATCCTCGTTAGCGCGCGTCACTTGTTCCTTGAGCGGTGTCCTTTACATCATCCTGATGTTCAGTCCTTTCCTCGTCCAGAGGTGTCCATTGTCTTTCCTTAGTAGCAACCATCCTAGTTACTATTGCGTCCATTCAATGTCCATTTCGCTATCCATGCCGATTATTCATCCTGAGTAATCGAATCTTCATCCTGAAGATAACCAAGTCCTTGGCGTTTCCTGTTCCGTGTCAGCATCCTTCAGACACCATTCATATTACCGATTCCTTATTTATCAGCAATGGTGCATAAGCGAATTTCTATATAATTATTTGAACGATAAATGTACGTATCTTTTAATTTCAATTGGTTACGATGTCGAGGTGATTAATTTCGTCATCAAATATCGATATTTACTCACTACCTTGTGAGAGATCTCGCACAAGGCAGCGAGTAAAAAGGGAGGATTATTCCCTACTGACCAATGGCTGCACCTTCACGACGAGGGTCTGCAGCACCTTCTAGACCATCTTTTGTGATGCGAATAGCGTGTAAACCCGAGTTAAGATCGCGAACGTTGACCTCAAATCCCATCTTTTCTAGCTCAGGTTTGAAGTTTTCCGCTGATGTTCCTTTTTCCAAATCTAAGGTACCGAAGCGATTTAGGAAGTGTGGTTGGTTGATCGCTTGTTGGATATCCATGTCCCATTGGGTGTGAGCAATGATCGCTTGTGCCACATAACCGATGATACGGCTGCCTCCCGGAGAGCCAATTGCCATGTAAGGTTTATCGTCTTGCATGATAATGGTCGGCGCCATTGAAGAACGTGGACGCTTACCTGGTTCAAGTCGGTTCGCGATAGGCTTGCCATCGTTATGAGTCTTGAATGAGAAGTCGGTCAGTTCGTTGTTGAGTAGGAATCCTCTTACCATCAGGCGTGAGCCAAATGCGTTCTCGATGGTGGTGGTCATCGATACGACATTGCCATCACTATCGACAATGTTGAAGTGGCTGGTGGACGGCAACTCAATAGAAACATCTTGGCTTCTCTGCATCGCATGATCCCACGGTGGGGTGCCTGAAGGTGCGCTGTCTAATGCCTTACCTGCGGTAATTAACTGAGCACGCTCCTGCAAATAGTCAGTATTCACTAACCCTTGGGTTGGCATAGGCACATAATCTTGGTCTGCCATGTACATACCACGGTCTGCAAAGGCTAAGCGAGAAGCGTCTGCTAACACTTGCCAAGATTTTGCGTCGTTTGGCCCCCATGATTTGAGGTCAAACTGCTCAGTCATTGCAAGGATTTGTCCAACCGTTAACGCACCAGAGCTTGGTGGCCCCATTCCGCAAATATCGTAGCTTTCATAAGCAGAACAAACCGGTTCGCGCTGCTTGATCGAATAGGCGTCGAAATCTTTCTGTGCCAATACGCCCGGGTTACCTTTCGCTGTTTGTACTGTGTTAATGATGTCGGCAGAAATCTCACCTTGGTAGAAAGCTTTAGCACCATCCTTCGAGATAGCGTGTAACGTTGCCGCGTATTCAGGGTTCTTAAGTTGCGTGCCAGCGGCTTTCGGGCTGCCATCGGCATTGAAGAAGTAGGCTTTAGTTGTCGCAAAGCGGCTCAGACGTTCTTGGTCGTTTTCGATCAAGGTGGCTAAACGTGGGCTGATAGTAAAACCTTCTTCAGCTAACTGAGCGATAGGTTTAATCAGTGATGCCCATTCGAGCTTGCCGTATTTCTGGTGAGTGTCCCACAGCAATTGCACCGTGCCCGGCGTGGCAACAGAACGACCGCCAACCACGGCATCATAGAATTTAAGCGGTTGTCCGTTTTCGTCTTGGAATAGACGTGGGGTGGCATCAAGTGGCGCAGTTTCACGGCCATCGTAGGTCTTGAGCTGTTTGTCTTTGCCATCAAAATAGACAAGGAACGCGCCGCCACCAATACCTGATGACTGAGGTTCCACTAAGCCAAGCATAAGCTGCACGGCAACCATGGCGTCAATTGCGTTACCACCACGGGCAAGTACATCAGCACCGGCTTGTGTTGCAAGAGGGTTGGCTGCGGTGACCATCCAATCGTTGGCTTTAACGAGTTGTTTGGTTTCTAAACCACTACTTTGTTCGGGTGCGACGGAATCGGCAGCTTGATTTGCCCAACTGACGTGAGAGGCAAAAAGTAGGGTAGAAGTGGCGAGGGTTGTTAGTTTTGTTTTCCACTGCATGATCTTCTCCTTTTAATATGCAGAGCTAGATTGGCAGCGGAAAGATTAGATAGCCAGTGCGTTGTTAACGAATTGTAATCTTGATTCGAATTTAAGCGATTAAACCGGACAGCGACTGCCAAAGAATACTCGCGCCAATCAGGCTGAATACCACGCCACATAAGCCATCGATGTATACCGTTGCTTCGCTAAGTTTCTTCTGTAGAGCCTTAGTCGAAAGCATCCACGCCAGTAGTGAAAACCAAAACAGAGACAGACCAAACAAGATAATAAGCGCAAAGCCTTTACCTGATAGAGACATGTCGGCAGGCACTAAGCTCGACATCAAGCTAATAAAGAACACCAAAGCTTTTGGGTTGAGAATATTGGTCGCAAACCCTTTCGAAAATGCCTGACGCTTGTTGGTCAGAATCAGATCTTTGGCATTGACGGTATCGTCGTCATCGTCGTGGTTCTGAATGATTTGCCAGGTTGCTTTAAGTGCACCGTAGCCTAAGTACAGCAAGTAGCTACCGCCAGCCAACTGGATAATGGCAAATAGGGTTGGTTGCTGGTGGACTAGGTAACTGATTCCCGTCAGGCTGAGCAACGAATGCAGTAAGATCCCGCAAGATAAACCAAGCGCAATGTACAAGCCTGTTTGTCTGCCGTGGCGTGTCGCATTTTGCACGACTAACGCAAAGTCAGGGCCGGGGCTCATCAAAGCGATGAAATGGATAGAGGCGAGGGTGATCAGTATGGTGACTTCGTTCATGTCAGTTCTCAATAACGTTGCCGCTATTATTAAATAAGTAATCGTATTGAGCGTAGCTTACCGCGATTTGAAATCGAGCAATTGTAAATTATCAACACTTAGTTGATTTGTGAGGGTGGTACGCCGAATGTGGTTTTGAATGCCTTGGAGAAGTGTGCTTGATCATAGAAGCCTACTTGGTGCGCGACTTTAGTACCACAGATCCCAGATTTAATCAGGCGCATGCTCTGTTCCATACGTAAACGGCTCAGCCACGCGTAAGGGGTGATGCCCATTCTGTTCTTAAAGTGGCGTTGGAATTGAGTTGTGGTTAAGCCGCACAGCTCAGACAGTTGTTCTAATCGCACTGGCTGGTCCAAATTCGCCATCAAATAGTCTTTGAGTGTATTAATCGATTGATTACCCAGTTTGATGTCACTCTTCGATCCAAATTTTGCATAACGATCGACAATCGTTGAGAACCCCTCGAATGGTAAGCAATCTTGAGCGAGTTGGCTGATGCTTTGATTGATTAACAGGCCGTGTAAGTTGCGTAATTGTAAAAACGCAGCTTGATCGGAGAGGATCAACTCAGAAAAGCCTAATGTGTGACCATTTTGCTTGGGATCGGCAAGATCTTGAAACCATTGAGGAGAAACTGCAAACACACTGACTTGATAACCTGAATCGAGTTTGGAGTGCCCATCATGCAGCTCATCAGGTGGCATGATAACCACTTGGCCTGCACCGACATGGTGGCTCGCCCCTTTATAGGCGAATTTTTGCTGCCCTTGGGTAATTAAGCCGATGTGAAAGTCCAAATGATAGTGACGCTGAAAAGCAAACTCTTGGTATTGAGCTTGGATCAGGCTGATATCTTCTGTTGGGGTAGAGTAGTAGTGGACTTTATCCATGGTACAAAAAAGCTTGGTCAAATAGTCATCAATTCAACCAAGCTTATCTGCGTATTAAGGGATTGTCTTGTAAAAAACGATCAATATCACTGTTTCGCGCGTTTGTTCTTCTTGTTGTTACGCAGGCCATCAAAGCTGAAAATAACCAGTGCTCCCCATATGAAAGCAAAGGTGATCGCTTTATCTGAGGTAAAGGCTTCGCCGTAGATCAGAACCGCCAGTAAGAACATCAAGCTTGGACCGATGTACTGGAAGAAACCGAGTGTTGATAGCTTCAAGCGAGTTGCAGCGCCAGTAAAACACAGCAATGGAACCGTGGTGATCACACCGGCAGCAACCAGTAATAGGTTGAGTTGCATCGGGTTCATCGATAAGTTTGAGGTCGGGCTATCGGCAATAAACAGTAAGTAGGTTGCGGCTAGAGGCAGCATCACCAGAGTTTCAATGAACAGACCCGTTTGTGCTTCTAAGCTGACTTTCTTACGCAGCAAGCCATAAAAGCCAAAGCTAAAGGCTAGGGCAATGGCGACGATCGGTACTGAGCCGAAGGCAATCAATTGGATTAATACGCCAATCGCAGCAAGAGCCACTGCAAACCATTGCAGCTTACGTAAGCGTTCGCCGAGGAAGAGCATCCCAAGTAATACATTAATCAACGGGTTGATGTAATACCCCAAACTGGCATCGAGCATGTGATTGGAGTTCACCGCCCAGATAAAGATCAGCCAGTTTGCACCCACCAAAATAGATGTCGCCACCAAATAGAGCATTTTTGGTTTTGAGGTCAGGGTGTCACGGACTTTACGCCAGCTGCGGCCAATGTGCAGTAAGAAAGCGAGTAGGAAAAAAGACCATACTACACGGTGGCTGAGGATCTCTAACGGGGAAACGTCACTTAAAGATTTGAAATATATAGGGGCGATACCCCACATTGTGTAAGCGCCGACGGCAAGCAAAACTCCTTGGCGCGTACGTTGTTGTTCTTCCTGTGTCATGCATCTTTCTCTAGCACTGAGTGCTTATTAATAAGATTTATAAGAGAGTTGGTCAGTATAGGAGCGATAACCCTTTTCACCTAACAATTTGCGGTTTAATTCGCCAGCGTTCCCCTCTACAATGTGCGACTTGCTTGCCGAAGATGCTTGCTGATTTCATACCTCGATTAGGAACCACAATGACCGCCACTCTGATTGCTGAGCAAATACCAACTCCCGCGAATGATGCGCAAACCATCTTGCAAGATGTGTTCGGCTATCAAAGCTTTCGCGATGGTCAGCAAGAGGTCATTGATTTGGCCGTTGAAGGCAAAGACAGCTTGGTGATTATGCCAACCGGTGGTGGTAAATCTCTGTGTTACCAAATTCCGGCTTTGGTTCGTGAAGGGCTGACTCTGGTTATCTCACCGCTGATCTCGTTGATGAAAGACCAAGTCGACCAATTGAAGGCCAATGGTGTTGCCGCTGAGTGTATTAACTCTTCAATGCCACGTGACCAATTGCTGAATGTGTTCAATCGTATGAACTCAGGTCAGCTGAAAATGGTGTATGTGTCACCAGAGCGTGTGTTGATGCGTGATTTTATCGAGCGTCTTCAAGGTTTACCGCTTTCGATGATTGCAGTCGATGAAGCGCACTGTATCTCTCAATGGGGTCACGACTTCCGCCCTGAATACGCATCATTAGGTCAGCTTAAACAGTATTTCCCGCATGTGCCTTACATGGCGCTCACAGCAACCGCTGATGATGCGACGCGCAAAGATATTATCTCGCGCTTACAGCTCCTGGACCCGCATACTTACTTAGGCAGCTTTGATCGCCCTAATATTCGCTACAACTTGGTTGAGAAGCACAAACCCGTGTCACAGGTGGTTCGCTACCTAGAAACACAAAAGGGCAATTGCGGCATCATCTACTGTGGTAGCCGTAAGAAAGTGGAGATGGTGACCGAGAAGCTGTGCAATAACGGTATTCGCGCCGCGGGTTATCACGCTGGTATGGACACCGATGAGCGTGCTTACGTTCAAGAAGCCTTTCAACGCGATGATATTCAGATCGTGGTCGCGACTGTGGCTTTCGGTATGGGCATCAACAAACCCAACGTACGTTTCGTGGTGCACTTTGATATCCCACGTAATATCGAGTCTTACTATCAAGAGACAGGCCGTGCAGGTCGTGATGGTTTGCCTGCTGAAGCGATGATGTTGTTTGACCCGGCTGATATGGGTTGGCTGCGTCGTATGCTAGATGAGAAAGAAGAAGGCCCACAGAAACAAGTTGAGATGCACAAGCTGAATGCGATGAGTGCCTTTGCTGAAGCGCAAACGTGTCGTCGTCAGGTTCTGCTTAACTATTTTGGCGAATATCGCGAGAAGCAATGTGGCAACTGCGATATCTGCTTAGATCCACCAAAACACTTTGACGCGACCCAAGAAGCACAGAAGGCGTTGTCTTGTGTGTACCGTGTGAATCAGTCATTTGGTATGGGCTACGTGGTCGAAGTAATGCGAGGCATGCAGAACATCCGTGTCCGCGATAATGGTCACGATAAGCTATCTACCTACGGTATTGGCCGCGATCACAGTCATGATTACTGGATCAGTATCTTCCGTCAGCTGATTCATAAAGGCTTGCTGTTCCAGAACATCACTCGTAACTCAACTTTACAGCTAACAGAAGAAGCCCGCCCGCTGCTGCGCGGTGAGATGTCTTTGGAATTGGCTGTTCCTCGTTTAGATACAGCGGTGCGTAATGCTAAGTCCGATAAGTTAAGCAGCAAGAATTACGATAAGAAGCTGTTTGCGAAACTGCGTAAGCTGCGTAAGTCGATTGCTGATGAAGATGGCTTGCCACCATATGTGGTATTCAGTGACGCGACCTTGATTGATATGGCTGAAATACTACCTACTTCATACGGAGAAATGCTGGCAGTCAACGGTGTCGGTCAACGTAAACTCGATAAGTACGCAGACCCATTCCTAGATCTGATTCAAGAACACATCACCACACACGGCTAGTTTGCGAGAAACGTCTAACTAATAGAAAAAGAATAAGGTTGATAGGGACATGACAACACAAACAGAATTTGGCTTAAGAGAGTATCTGGCTGAGGAAGGGCGTTTATTGATTACGTCTCCAAGTTTTGATTTTGATTCTTATGAAGTGTTAGGTGAAAAGCTGGTGGCATTGCTGTCAGCGTCTGTTGTTGAAAAACAATGGGACGCCGATATGCACTCTTGGTTGATTGATTTTGAAGATTGTCGAATGTTCTTAAAGTCTGAGCATTACAGTGAATCAATTTGGTTTGAGTCGTTAAACGCGGAAGAAAGCCGAGAAGAGTTTGATTATCTCGCGACGCTTTTCAAGCGCGGTTTTTAACTTTAGGCATAGCTTCTAAAGCACAGCTTCTAGCGCTATTCACCAATAAAAGTGAGGATAAACGTTTGCGTTTGTTCTCACCATTGCAGCCAATATTGATTAATGTATAATCGCCCGCCGTTCAATAGAGCAAATTATAGAAACATTTTTAATTCACATTATTGGTAAGAGCTTTCTTGGATTATTCGAAGAAATGACTCGATTTGGGTTCCCTCACCCCCAAACCAAACTAAAAAGGTACAGCATGAGTAACTTTACCCCTGCGCAACAGCGCAAAGCCCTAGCACTATTAGTTTTGTTCCATTTGGTGATTATTGCGTCAAGCAACTATCTGGTTCAGCTACCTTTTACCGTCTTCGGTATGCACACCACTTGGGGTGCTTTCACTTTCCCGTTTATCTTCCTAGCGACCGATCTGACCGTACGCATTTTTGGCGCGCAGCTTGCCCGTAAAATTATTTTCTTAGTGATGTTACCAGCGCTGGCCGTTTCTTATTTCTTGTCAGTGGTGTTCTTTGAAGGTTCATTCCAAGGCTTTAGCCAATTAGGTGAGTTCAACTTGTTTGTTGCTCGTATCGCCGCGGCGAGCTTCATGGCTTACTTGCTTGGCCAGATCTTAGATGTGCATGTTTTCAACCGTCTGCGTCAGCTTAAACAGTGGTGGGTTGCCCCAACATGTTCAACGCTATTCGGTAATGCCATTGATACAATCGCTTTCTTTGCGATTGCTTTCTATCAAAGCCCAGATCCATTTATGGCCGAGCATTGGACTGAGATTGCTTTAGTCGATTACGGATTCAAACTTATCATCAGCCTAGGCTTGTTCGTGCCTATGTACGGCGTGCTTCTTAACTACATTGTTAGAAAGCTAACCGCAGTGAACCCTGACTTTAAAGCGACAGGCGTGAACGCTTAAGTTGGAGATTTGTAACACAAAGCATTAATGCAGCGATAAGAAAAAGCCCAAGTTAGTCTATTAACTTGGGCTTTTTTAATTTCTAGCGTCAGATACTAATATCAGAGGCATTTAATATTCAATGGCCAGCCAATATCGGTTTGTCTATTCGACTCGATCTCTAGCTCTGCAGCGGTCAGCGGATTGTCAGCTAACCATTGCTTAGAAAGCGTTAGGGTTAGATTGTTGTCATTCGTCGTCAGTTTGAACTCAGGCTCTAGCGCTGGGTTACGACGGTGGGTCAGCAAAATAGCTAAACGCAGAATACGTAAAATACGCTTGCTACTGGTTCCTGAGATAGCGTGTTGCTCTGGTAATGAGGTTAACTGTTCACGGTAGCGACGAGTTAACTCACCCAAGTAGTGCTTTTGCGCTCGAGTAAAGCCAGGTAGGTCTAAGTTCTGCAGCAGATAAGCGCTGTGCTCACCGCCTTTTTTGAAATCGATGGTTAAACCAATCTCGTGAAGCTTCGCTGCCGTTTGCAATAGCACACCAGCTTGAGGTTCTGAAACCCACGCTTCGGCGCCCGCTTGGTCTAGCAGCGTTTGTGCGACTACTGCTACTTGTTCACCGTAGCTTACGTCCATTTGGTAGCGTGATTGAACACTCTTAATGGTACGCGCTCGGATATCTTCTTGGCGTAGCTCATCAACCATCTCGTAGGCTAGGCCTTCACGGAGTGCGCCGCCTGCGAGTGTCATTGAATCTATTTCAAGCAGCTCAAAAATAGCAATAAGAATAGAAAGGCCACTCGGGAACACTAATGCGCGTTCAAGGGTAAGTCCTTCGATTTCTAGCTCTTCCAAGCGCTCAGTAATCATCGCTTGTTTCTGTAGACGCTTAAGTTTGGCATGAGTAATCACTTCATCCATGCCTTGCGCCAACATGATCTCTTGCAGTGCTTGAACGGTACCGCTGGCGCCCACACACACATCCCATCCGATATCAGTGTAGCTATCTAGGATAGGAGCCAACGTCGACTTCGCCGCTTCAATGGCGTTGTTAAAGTTGGTAGCGGTTAATTGGCGGTTTTTAAAGTGGCGCTCAAGCCAAGTAACACAGCCCATCTTTAGGCTGGTTAGGGCTTTCGCTGAGAAGCCTTCACCAATGATCATCTCGGTGCTTGCGCCACCAATATCAACAACCAGTCGGCGGCCGCTGCCACCAGAAGTGTGTGCTACGCCTTTATAGATAGTCGCAGCTTCTTCTTCTCCGGAGATAACATTGATGTCGTAACCAAGGATCTGGTTCGCTTTCTCTAGAAATATATCCACATTGATAGCAGTACGTAGGGTCGCTGTACCGACAATGCGGATATTTTCTTTCGGAATATCTTGCAGTCGCTCTGCAAAGAGACTCAAACAGTCCCAACCGCGCTGCATGGCTTCTGTACTAAGCGCATTATTTTCATCTAAGCCTGCAGCTAAACGCACTTTGCGCTTAATTTTAGCCATGGTTTGTACGCTGCCATCGATATGACGCACAACGAGCATATGAAAACTGTTCGACCCGAGGTCGATTGCAGCGTAAAGCGGGGGTGACACTGTTTGACTCATAAGCGACTAAGCTTCCTTGTTATGACGCGGTTGGCGTGGGCGACGGTTCTGGTTTGGTTTACGGTTCCCGTTGCGTGGGCCATTGTTGTTTGAGCGGCGTTGTTGCGGGTTACGTGTACGTAAGCGCAATGGTGCTGGTAGATCTTCTAGCAGTGCAGAAGCATCGTAGTCAGACACAGGGATCGCGTGCTCAATGTATTCTTCGATTGGTGGCAAGTTGATTGCGTAATCTTCACAAGCAAAGCTGATCGAGTGACCACTTGCACCAGCACGACCTGTACGGCCGATACGGTGAACGTAATCTTCACAGTCATCAGGTAGGTCGAAGTTGAATACGTGTGTTACTTGAGGAATGTGTAGACCACGTGCTGCAACGTCGGTTGCGACAAGCAGGTCAACATCACCTTTAGTGAATTGCTCAAGAATCTTTTCACGTTTCTTCTGAGGAACATCGCCAGTTAGCAGGCCAACACGGTGACCATCTGCAGCTAGGTGACCCCAAACAGACTCACATTTGTGCTTAGTGTTAGCGAAGATGATAGCGCGCTCTGGCCACTCTTCTTCAACTAGAGTCTGCAGCAGTGCCATTTTGTGTTCGTTTGATGGGTAGAACAGCTCTTCCTGAATGCGGTGACCTGTTTTACGCTCTGGCTCAACAACAACATGCTCTGGGTTGTGCATGTGTTCGAACGCTAGCTCTTGTACGCGGTAAGACAATGTCGCAGAGAACAGCATGTTCAGGCGATCTTTTGGCTCAGGCATACGGCGGAACAAGAAGCGGATGTCTTTGATGAAACCAAGATCGAACATGCGATCAGCTTCGTCAAGAACAACAGCTTGAATGTGGTTAAGGTTAAATACCTTCTGCTTGTAGAAATCGATGATGCGGCCAGTCGTACCAATTAAGATATCTGCGCCTTCTTCGATTTTACCTAGTTGCTTGTCGTAGCTTTCGCCACCGTAAGCAAGTGCTGCCTTGATACCTGTGCTTTCAACCAGAGAGTCAGCATCGTTGTAGATCTGAATCGCGAGTTCACGCGTTGGTGCCATAATAATCGCACGTGGCTGGTTAGGCTTACGCCCTTCATGCTCAGATGTTTTTAGCAGGTGGTTAAAAGTAGCAGTAAGAAACGCAAGCGTTTTACCAGTACCCGTTTGGGCCTGGCCTGCAATGTCTTGGCCGGTGAGCAGTACCGGGAGCGCCAAGGCTTGGATAGGGGTACAATAATCGAACCCTTTTTTCTCCAATCCTTCAATGACTTGCGGAAGTAAATCCAAGTCGGCGAACTTTTGCTCTGTGATATGCGTCTTTTTCATTGCTATAGAATATCAGCTTAAGCTTGCAATACGAAAGTAAATACATTCCAATAGGGCATCTATTTACTGGTTATCATCCAACCAGTTCTAAAAAATACATTGGAGTGGAAGATGAGTGATAAGATTTTGCAGCTAACTGATGACGGTTTTGATAACGATGTAATCAATGCTGCAGGCCCTGTTCTTGTTGATTTTTGGGCAGAATGGTGTGGTCCATGTAAAATGATTGCGCCGATTCTTGATGAAATCGCAGACGAGTACGAAGGCAAGCTCACAATCGGTAAATTAAATATCGACCAAAATGCTGGTACTCCACCAAAGTTTGGTATTCGCGGTATTCCAACGCTACTTCTTTTCAAAGATGGCGGCGTAGCAGCGACTAAAGTTGGTGCATTATCTAAAACTCAACTTAAAGAGTTCTTAGACGCTAACCTTTAATCAGGTCAGCATTTGAAAAGAAACCGTGCAGTTAACAAATGCGCGGTTTTGTTTTTTCTAAGCTATGGACTAGTCTTAGTTTTAGTGCTAATTTATCGCACGTTAATTGAACGAATTTCTCTTCTTGGTCGATCCTGTGACCAAATCCTTCTTAACTTAAGAAAACAGATCCTATTTTGACTAAACAAACTTCCACCACTATGAATCTTACTGAACTGAAGAACAGACCTGTGTCTGAGCTTGTTAAACTTAGCGAAAGCTTAGGTCTTGAAAATCAAGCTCGCCTAAGAAAACAAGACATTATCTTCTCCATCCTTAAAGCGCATGCAAAAAGTGGTGAAGACATCTTTGGTGATGGTGTTCTAGAAATTCTTCAAGACGGTTTTGGTTTCCTACGTAGCGCCGACAGTTCATACCTGGCTGGCCCAGATGATATCTACGTATCACCAAGCCAAATTCGTCGTTTTAACCTACGTACAGGTGACTCTATTGGCGGTAAAATCCGTCCACCTAAAGACGGTGAGCGTTACTTTGCACTGCTTAAAGTAAACACGGTTAACTACGACAAGCCAGACAACGCACGTAACAAGATTCTTTTCGAAAACCTTACTCCTCTTCACGCTAACGAACGTATGGTGATGGAAGCGGGTAATGGTGCGACTGAAGATATTACGGCTCGTATTCTTGACCTTGCATCTCCAATTGGTAAAGGTCAGCGTGGTCTGATTGTTGCTCCGCCTAAAGCGGGTAAGACAATGCTTCTGCAAAACATTGCTCAAAGCATTGCACGTAACCATCCTGAGTGTGAACTAATGGTTCTACTTATCGATGAGCGTCCAGAAGAAGTAACAGAAATGCAGCGTCTAGTTAAAGGCGAAGTAGTTGCTTCAACATTCGATGAGCCAGCATCTCGCCACGTACAAGTTGCAGAAATGGTTATCGAGAAAGCGAAGCGCCTTGTTGAACACAAGAAAGATGTAGTTATCCTACTGGATTCTATTACTCGTCTAGCTCGTGCTTACAACACTGTGATTCCTTCATCAGGTAAAGTTCTTACTGGTGGTGTTGATGCGAATGCTCTACATCGTCCAAAGCGTTTCTTCGGTGCGGCACGTAACGTAGAAGAAGGCGGTAGCTTAACGATCATCGCAACAGCACTGGTTGATACTGGTTCTAAGATGGATGAAGTTATCTACGAAGAATTCAAAGGTACAGGTAACATGGAACTGCACCTTAACCGTAAGATTGCTGAAAAACGCGTATTCCCAGCGATTGATTTCAACCGCTCTGGTACTCGTCGTGAAGAGCTTCTTACCAAGAACGATGAACTACAGAAGATGTGGATCCTGCGTAAGATTGTTCACCCAATGGGCGAAATCGACGCAATGGAATTCCTTATCGACAAGCTAGCAATGACGAAAACGAACGATGAGTTCTTTGACGCAATGCGTCGTCAGTAATATTGATTAGCTGATCGTATTTAATAAGCGCTGCCCTCGGGTGGCGCTTTTTATTTGCATTTTGTAGCGCCAGCTTGCAGAATGAGCAAAAGTGTTACAAGGACGTTAAAATGCAACATGGACTGTTGTCATCATTACTCCTGTCTACTTCACTGTTATTTTCACCGGTTGGTATGAGCTATGCCACCGAGATGTCTCCACTTACAGTAGAGTCTTGGCTTGAGAATGATCAAGTAAAACTGAAAACTGCTGAACTACTAGAGCTTGTCGTACGTGACGAAGTCAATTCGCTACGCTTTGCGCTTGAGCGCCTGACATTTCCCCAGCAAGAGGTGGCTCGTTACCAACTCTTGAAGAAGCTTGAACAGCAAAAAATCGTACTCACACCCAAGATGTCTATCTTCATCGAGCAGCAACTTGCTATCACGCCCACTTATCAAGTCTTAGAACGTGGCGATGGCTATGAGTTTACGGTACCTGCCTTTAATTACCCTTCAATTGCTAATCGCCTTATTAAACAATGGCGTCAAGATCAGAAGACATTGGTATTTGTGCTAGATGCAGAGAAACAGGAACTCGACCTAAAAGAGTGGTTATCTGGATCTGAACATCAAGTTCAAACGCGAGAAGCGTTGCTCATTAGAGAGCTAGACAGTTTGTCTCCTGAAGCGGTTGATTACCTAACTAAGCAACTCACCGCATCTTCTATTGTTAGTTGGTTACCTTCTACTGAGGTGGTGGTTCGATTAGCGCAAGTGAGCGAAGACCCAGAGGTTTACAAAATTCTATGGCGAATGAAGGCCGATTATCATAGCCAAGCTGAGCTAGTTCGCCTTGCTGAAACCAAACAAACGTTCGCGCTTGAACAGGTGATGGCAGCGACTAAGAACCCGCGTTTGAAAGATGAAGCGATTACTTTGCTTACCAAAGTTAACCCGTTATCAGAAGAGGTGAAGCTGTTCCTTGTCTCTAGGATGGCGATTGCTGATGAAGCACCATTAGTTGCGCGTGAACTCGCCAAACAAGGTCATACGCGATGGTTGCAAGATCTCGTCAATGATAACCCTCAGGTGAAGAGTTCTTTGATCGAGCAAGCATTACCGTAAAGTGGATTTTGCCTCTCAATAACCACACTAAAAAGGGGGACCTCAGCGTCACCCTTTTTGATATACTGAGCGCAGAATAATCAGCATGTAGAAGTCCTATGAGTTTTAAAGATTTACGTGATTTTATCGACCATCTTGAAAGTATTGGTCAGTTGAAACGCATTTCTCACCCAGTCGATCCAGACTACGAAATGACCGAGATTAGCGACCGTACTCTACGTGCTGGTGGCCCGGCTCTTTTGTTTGAAAATCCAGTAGGCTATGACATGCCCGTTTTGACCAATCTATTTGGTACACCTAATCGGGTTGCTATTGGTATGGGACGTCAAGAAGTCAAAGAACTGCGTGAAGTGGGCAAGTTGCTTGCTTACCTAAAAGAACCTGAGCCACCAAAAGGCTTTAAAGACGCTCTTGATAAACTACCTGTGTTTAAGCAAGTCTTAAACATGCCAGCTAAACGCCTTCGCAAAGCGGCTTGCCAACAAGTGGTATGGCAAGGCGATGACGTCGACCTAGATAAAATCCCTGTGATGAGCTGTTGGGCTGATGATGTCGCGCCATTGCTAACATGGGGTTTAACGGTTACTCGTGGTCCAAACAAGAAACGCCAAAACTTAGGTATCTATCGTCAGCAGAAGATCGGCAAGAATAAAATCATCATGCGTTGGTTAGCCCACCGTGGTGGAGCATTGGATCTGCGTGATTGGATGGAAACTAACCCTGGGAAACCATTCCCAGTATCGGTAGCGTTTGGTGCTGATCCTGCCACCATTCTTGGTGCGGTTACGCCAGTGCCGGATAGTTTATCTGAGTACGCGTTTGCAGGCTTACTACGTGGTAGTAAAACTGAGGTCGTTAAATCAATCAGCAACGACTTAGAAGTTCCCGCAAGTGCAGAAATCGTGATGGAAGGTTACATCGACCCGAATGAATTCGCAGATGAAGGGCCTTACGGAGATCATACTGGTTACTACAACGAGAAAGAAAAGCACCATGTGTTTACTATTACTCATGTAACCATGCGCGAGAACCCTATCTATCACAGCACCTATACTGGCCGTCCACCTGATGAGCCAGCGGTATTGGGTGTTGCGCTAAATGAAGTGTTTGTGCCTATTCTTCAAAAGCAGTTCCCAGAGATTGAAGATTTCTATCTACCGCCTGAAGGTTGTTCGTACCGAATGGCAGTCGTGACCATGAAGAAGCAATACCCAGGTCACGCTAAGCGAGTGATGATGGGTGTATGGTCTTTCTTACGCCAATTCATGTACACCAAATTTGTATTGGTGTGTGATGAAGATGTGAATGCACGTGATTGGTCTCAAGTAACCGCAGCGATGTGCGAACATATGGATCCGTCACGCGATAGCCTGATGATAGAGAACACGCCGATCGATTCATTGGATTTTGCCTCACCCGTGGTTGGGTTAGGTTCTAAGATGGGTCTAGATATTACTAAGAAGTGGGACGCAGAGTTAGCGTTATCGCCAGATGTCCAAACAGCACCTGTAAATAGTGAACATATTGAGGGTAGCTTGGCTGAGTTAACCAAGGTTCATCCTGAAATTATTGATGTTCACCTGCAAAACGACAATGCCAGCATGGTTGTGGTGTCTATTGATAAGCAAGCTGCCGGTAATGGTAAGAAAATCATGGAAGCGGTTTGGTCTCAATTTGATGAGAACAAGTTTGTTATCGTGTGTGATGGCGATGTCAATGTGAGTGATTGGAATGACATCATTTGGGCTGTAACGACAAGAATGGATCCGGCGAGAGATACGTTATTCCTGCAGAACGAAACTGGACACTCAAAAATGGGTCTCGATGCGACCAATAAGTGGGAAGGTGAATGCCTGCGTGAGTGGGGTGTACCAATCACAAAAGATCCTGATGTTGTGAAAAAGATTGATAGCATCTGGGAACAGCTAGGAATTTCATGAGCTACCAAGTAGTCTTATACCCAGAAAACATCAGTTTCACAGTAGAAAAAGGGCAAACGGTCTTGGATGCTGCGCTCAACAGCGATATCTATTTCCCAAACCGTTGCCAAGTTGGCGCATGCGCAATGTGTATGTGCAAAAAATTAGAAGGGCAAGTGAGTTACCACCTTGAACCCATGCTCACAGAGAAAGAGCAGCAACAAGGCTGGATTTTTGCTTGCCAAGCATTTGCAGAAAGTAATTTAGTTCTAACCTTTGCCGATTAAGGGTTAGTAAGAGGAAGAACATGACTATTAAATGTAAAGTGAAGTCTATCGAGCCTTTGGCTTGTAATACTTACCAAATCCTACTTCACCCAGAAACACCGGTCGCTTTTAAAGCGGGCCAGTACCTGATGGTTGAAATGGGCGAGAAAGATAAGCGCCCATTCTCTATCGCAAGTAGCCCTTGCCGCCACGAAGGTGAGCTTGAGCTGCACATTGGTGCTGCCGAGCACAACGCTTACGCACTAGAAGTGGTTGAAGCGATGAAGAAGGCACAAGCTGAAGATGGCGATATTGCGATTGATGCTCCACACGGAGATGCTTGGATCAAAGAAGAAAGCGATCGCCCTCTATTACTTATTGCTGGTGGCACGGGTTTCAGCTACGTGCGCTCTATTCTTGATCACTGCATCGCGCAAAATAGCTCGAAAGAGATCTACCTATACTGGGGCGCAAAAGATGAGTGCCAGTTATATGCTAAAGAAGAGTTGGTTGGCATTGCAGAAAAGCATAGCAATGTGCACTTTGTACCGGTAGTAGAAGAAGCACCGGAAGTTTGGCATGGCCAAACAGGTAATGTGCTTGAGGCTGTTATGCAAAGTTTCGAATCATTAGCTGATTTCGATATCTATATTGCAGGTCGTTTTGAAATGGCGGGCGCTGCAAGAGACCTATTTACTCAGAATAAAGAAGCAAAGCGTGACCATATGTACGCTGATGCTTACGCATTTATCTAACAATACCCTTAGATTTTGAGCAAAAAGAGAGCAGAAATGCTCTCTTTTTTACGTTTAGGTGAACTATTAGGCAGTTAACCCCTATTTATTCATTTTTCATGAAAAAGTAGTTGCTAAGCTGAGAGGGTTCCCTATAATGCGACACCACTGAGACGGCAGACGCCACAAGGCTTCAGCAAGAATCAGTAAGACGGAAAGCGACAAAAAATTAATTTTCAAAAAGTGTTTGACACTGAATGTTAATTCGCTAGAATGGCCGTCCACTTCGAGAGGCTCCTTACTTAAAAGGAACGCTCAAGAAGTTAAGCTCTTTAACAATTTAA
>NZ_JBFRTR010000040.1:0-240 GCF_041474215.1 Vibrio sp. 10N.222.52.C12 | reverse complement strand
AAAAGAAGATAACTAACTGGGCGGAGTACAATAAGGCTTTGTGCAAACGGGGCTCGGTTACGTTCTGGATAGATGATACAGCCGTAGATGCATGGCGATGCAAAACCCATCATGGTAAGCGTGGTAGAGGCTTTCAGTACTCTGATACAGCGATTGAAACTGCCTTGATGATTAAAGGAGTATTCTCATTACCATTACGTGCTCTTCAAGGCTTTATTGATTCTATCTTTGAGCTATTGG
>NZ_JBFRTR010000039.1:0-373 GCF_041474215.1 Vibrio sp. 10N.222.52.C12 | reverse complement strand
CAGTTAGTTATCTTCTTTTTCGCCTTACCCATGTTGTCACCGCTCTAACCATCATAAAGGATCAGATCGCAGGACTCGAAAAAGGTTCAATTGATTTAGGCAACAACGCCATGATGGGTTGTACATCGCCATGCATCTATGGCTGAATCATCTATCCAGAACGTAACCGAGCCACGCTTGCACAGAGCCTTATTGTATTCCGCCCAGTTAGTTATCTTCTTTTCCGCTTTACCCATGTCACCACCGTTCTAACCACCATAAAGGATCAGATCACAGGACTTGGAAAAGGTTCAACTGATTTAAGCAACAACGCCCTTAAGCCTAAATCTCGCAACAAAACAACCAACAGAAAGCAACACAACCATGACCAACG
>NZ_JBFRTR010000038.1:24850-48436 GCF_041474215.1 Vibrio sp. 10N.222.52.C12 | reverse complement strand
AAATGAATGAATCATAAATAAAGTTCAAGAATGAACTCAATATTTCACTGAGAGGTTTCAAATGAACAGCACACTTTTTCTTACAGGCTTCGGCGTGTACGTATGTTTTCTAATTTGGTTAGGCTGGTTTGTCTCGCGTAATCAAAAATCTGGCGAAGATTTCTTATTAGGCGGCCGTGGCCTGCCATTATTCTTAGTACTTGGTACAACGGTTGCGACTATGGTCGGCACGGGTTCAAGTATGGGCGCGGTTGGCTTCGGCTACGCAAATGGCTGGGCAGGTGCTCTGTACGGAATTGGCGGTGCTGTGGGCATCCTATTGCTTGCACTTTGGTTTGCTCCGGTTCGTAAACTGAACTTCATGACCATGAGTGAAGAGCTGGCTTATTACGTTGGCGCTAACCGAATCGTAAAAAACGTGGTTGGCCTACTTATCTTTATCGCGTCAATCGGTTGGTTAGGTGCGCACATTCTAGGTGGCGGCATGTACCTAGCGTGGATTGCAGACATCGACCTTAACCTTGCGAAAATTATTATTGCTGCAGCTTTCACTATCTACGTTGTTATCGGTGGTTACACAGCAGTTGTATGGACCGATACGATTCAAGCAATCATCCTTTTTGCTGGCTTCATCCTAATGGCGGTAATGTCTGTTGATCACATTGGTGGCATGGATAACCTTTACGCTGCGATGGACCCTGCTGCTACAAGCTTTTTAGCAATCGATAAACTGGGCATTCTGCCTGCTGTTTCTCTGGCTGTGGTTATCGGTGTGGGCGTACTTGCAACACCTTCATTCCGTCAGCGTATCTACTCTGGTAAAGATGTTTCAACTATCCGTCGCTCATTTGTCGCTTCTGGTGTGTTGTACCTTTTCTTCTCTATTATTCCAGCAATCATTGGTATGGCTGCGCACGCAATCGACCCATCATTGGATAACCCGAACTACTCGTTCCCATACGTAGCTGCAACGGTTCTTCCGGTTGGCGTTGGCATGATTGTTCTTATCGCGGGTCTTTCTGCAACGATGTCGAGCGCAAGTTCAGATGCGATAGCAGGTGTTTCTATCCTACTTCGTGATGTTTACGTGATGTTCACTGGCCGCGTACCAAACAAAGAGTCAATGGTGAACTATTCTCGCTTGGCACTGATTGTGGTGATTGGTTTTGCACTGTTGTTCGCACTGACGTCAAACGACATCATTGGCTACATCACTAAGATGATTTCAACGGTTATGTCGGGCATGTTTGTGTGCGGTATGTTGGGTAAATTCTGGAAACGCTACAACTGGCAAGGTGCGCTTGCAACACTAGCGGGTGCTTCTGTAGCTTCATTCGTAGTAATGTTAAACGCTGACTACACAGCCTTCTGGGGCAACCCAGTTATCCCATCATGTCTGTTTGCTCTAACGGCAGGTGTGGTTGTGAGCCTAGTGACTCCGGCTAACCAAGTAACACCTGAAATGGCAAAAGCGATTCTTGATGACGAGCGTGCTCTGATGGAGATGGAAATGTCTGAGACTGGCGTACTTGAAGAAGAAGCGGCACCTCAACGTCCTGCAAATCAAACAAGCTAAACCTAGTCTCCACAACTGGTTTGCTTAATTCAGGTCCTGCTTAGTGGCAGGGCCTTCTCCCACATATATCTCTCTATTTTAGGATCGGCTATGCCTGCATCTTCTCATTTCAATATTGCTTTCTTCGGCGAATGTATGGTCGAAATAAGCGGCTCTCCATTAACCAAAAAATTTGGCGGTGACACGCTCAATACCGCGCTTTACCTTTCTCGCTTAACCCAACATCAAAACCTGTCTGTTCATTACGCGACTGGTTTGGGTAGCGATGAACTGTCTCAAAACATGATTGATAGCTGGCAACTAGAAGGCATTCAAACCAATCTCGTTGAACGTATTCCAAACAAGTTGCCCGGTTTGTACATGGTAGAAACGGACGAAACGGGTGAGCGACATTTCCACTATTGGCGCAATGACGCGGCAGTAAAATCTTACTTTCAAACTGACGACCTGAATAAGCTTGAAATCGCGCTGACAGAGAAACAAGTCGACGCGGTTTACATCAGCGGTATCAGTATCGCGATTTTAGATGACACCTCTCGTGAGCGCTTATTCAAAGCCATTAGCGTGTTCTCAAATCAAGGCGGCAAGCTGATTTTTGATAACAACTATCGCCCGCAACTTTGGACGACTGAACAAGCTCAGCATTGGTACGCCAAGTTACTACCATTGGTCGACATTGCACTGATTACCGAAGACGACGACCTGCTGGTTTGGGGCAATGGCGAGAGCGTTCAACAACGCTGCCTTCGCTTAGGCTGCCAAGAGATCGTCATCAAACGTGGCTGTGAGCCATGCAAGATTGTTCAAGTTGAACAAGGCGATGTTGTTGAGAGTTATGTATCCGCGACTCGTGTTTCTAACGTGGTCGACACCTGCGCAGCGGGTGATTCCTTCGCTGCGGGTTATCTGGCGGCGCGTCTTACAGGTGAGAGCACCAATGATGCAGCTGAACTCGGTCACCAACTGGCTTCTACCGTTATTCAGTACTCAGGCGCGATCATCCCGGTAAGCGCTATGAATCACTTAATTAAAAAATAGAAAAACAAAGCGAATTTATTATGTCTCAAGAAATGATCAACACACTTAAGCAGTTCAAAGTTATCCCTGTTATCCAAATCAACAAGGTGGAACATGCGATTCCACTAGCAAAAGTGTTGGTAGAAAACGGCCTGCCAGTAGCAGAAGTGACGTTCCGTACCGAAGCGGCAGCGGATTCGATTCGTGCGATGCGTGATGCCTACCCAGAGATGTGTATCGGTGCAGGTACAGTACTCACACCTGCGCAGATCGACCTTGCGAAAGAGGCGGGCAGCGAATTCATCGTAGCACCGGGCCTGAATCCAAACACCGTAAAACGCTGCCAAGAGATCGGTATGCCAATCGTTCCTGGCGTAAACAACCCAAGCCAAGTAGAGCAAGCGTTGGAGCTAGGTCTTAACTTTTTGAAGTTCTTCCCAGCAGAAGCGTCTGGTGGGATCAATATGGTGAAATCTCTGTTAGCGCCATACGTTGATGTGTCTTTAATGCCAACGGGAGGTATCGGCAAGCACAACGTGAATGACTACCTAGCCGTGGATCGCGTGGTGTGCTGTGGCGGTACTTGGATGGTATCTCCGAAGATGATCGAGAATGAACAGTGGGACGAGATCGCGGTGTTGGTTCGTGAAGCGGTTGAGTTGGTTAGCTAATCATAAGTTTGTGAGCTCATTCGTTTTTCACAGACGATAGGCTTTGAGCTCACGATAAACAACAGCAGTGGCTGAAGGTTCTGTTTTGTGAATCGCCTCCGATAAACAAAACAGAACGTCCGTTATATAGGAAAACTAATAATGAAAAAAACTATATTGTCTCTATTGATTTCAAGTTCAGTAGTGTCCCCAATGGCGTTAGCAATGGCTCCGAATACCGATCTAAATTTAATGCCGTATCCACAAACAGTCGAGCTGCAAGCTGGGCAAGTTAAGGTCGACGGTAACTTCAAGGTTTACATCAAAGGCTTTAACTCTGATCGCGTTGAATACACCGCGAAACGCTTTATCGATCGCCTAGAGCGCCAAACTGGCGTGCCGATTCTAAACTGGCAGGTTGATAGCGCAGACGAAGCGAACCTGATCATTGATATCGACGCGGCGCCAAAGTCTGAAGTACAGAACATCGACTCTGTAGAGTCTTACAAAATTACGACTCAGGGTGAGCAAATCACGCTGAGCGCACCAAGCCCATATGGCGCTATTCACGGCATCGAAACCCTTTTACAGCTCGTTGAAACCACAGCAACTGGCTACCATATTCCTGCCGTAACCATTGTTGATGAGCCCCGCTTTCGTTGGCGTGGAGTCTCTTACGATACCTCTCGTCACTTTATCGAATTCGATGTGCTGATTCGTCAGTTAGATGCGATGGCATCGGCGAAGATGAACGTGTTCCATTGGCACTTCTGGGACGACCAAGGCATTCGCATTCAAACTGAATCATGGCCACGTCTGTGGTCTGAAACCGCTGATGGTAATTACTACACCAAAGACCAAGTTCGTTACTTAGTGGAATACGCCCGTAACCTCGGTATTCGTGTGATTCCTGAGGTGTCTCTTCCGGGTCACTCTTCTGCGGTTGCTCACGCTTACCCACGTTTGATGTCTGGCGGTGAAGGGCAAAACTACGAGCAAGAAAGAGGGTGGGGCGTGTTTGAACCTCTCATGGATCCACTGAACCCTGAAGTCTATGAGATGCTAGGTGATGTGTTTGACGAAGTGACCGAGCTGTTCCCAGACGAGTACTTCCATATCGGCGGCGATGAGCCGAATTACGCGCAGTGGAAAAACAGTGAAAAGCACCAACAGTTCATTGAAGAGAACAATATCGATGGCGAGCGTGGTCTGCAGTCTTACCTCAATGTAAAAGTTGAGAAGATGCTCGAAGAGCGCGGTAAGAAGATGACCGGTTGGGATGAGATTTGGCATAAAGACCTGCCGACTTCAATCGTGATTCAAAGCTGGCAAGGGCATGATAGCATTGGTCGTGCGGCGAAAGAGGGCTACCCAGGTATTCTTTCTACGGGTTACTACCTAGACCAGCCTCAGCCAACTAGCTACCACTATCGCAATGACCCAATGCCAAGTGGCATCACAGTTGACGATAAGCTGCACAGTGGCGAAAAATTTGTGACGTATCAATGGCAGAAGCCTCGTTCAAAAGGCGGCCCACGTAAGGGAACACTGACTATTATTGAAGCGAAAGACGGCACTTTCCGCGCATTCAGTGATTACAACGGCAAGTCTCGCGAAGAGATCTTCATCCTTGATTATGTGCCCGGTAAAACCTTTGTTGGCCACTTCGATAACTTCATGTCGTACACCGAGTTCAACCTAAACCTGAATCCAAAGGGTTTTGCCGAAGGCAGTTACCAATTGGTCGGTAATGTGCGCTGGCCAACTACAGGTGAAGTGATTGCGAGCAGTGATGTTGAAGGCAGCGTTATTCCTGAACCAAATGGTGGTTACCCTGCAGAATTAACCGACAAAGAAAAAGAGCTTATCTTGGGCGGCGAGATCACCATGTGGCTAGAGAATAAAGACAGCCTCACGGTCGAAAACTACCTATGGCCGCGCAGCTACGCGATTGCAGAGCGCTTCTGGTCTGATGCGGAATTGACGGACGAGCGCAGTATGTATAAGCGCATGAAAGCAATGGATACATGGTCGGAAGTATCGGTAGGGCTACGTCATCACGCAGATGCTGATATGCTGTTGAAGCGCATTGCCAAAGGCCAAGATATTCACGACCTGCGCGTGCTAGCAAAATACACCGAGCCGGCTCAATACTATGCTCGCAACTGGGAAAAGTGGAACTCCACTGAACCTAAGGGCACCTTGTACAGCCAATACGAGCGCCTAAATCGCTTCGTGGATGCTTTGCCAGTAGAAAGCTACGCGGTGTATGAGATGCAAGACTTGGTCAATGAAGTGGCGACAGGCAATCAGCAGGCGCTAGAGCAACTTGCAGAGCATTATCAGCAAGCAAAATCAGCTGCACTAGCGGCGGAAACTGTCTTCGCTGGTAACGTGTCTTCGGTAGAGACTGTGGTGGTTGCAGAGAAAACCGTTGAAGTTGCAGATTTAGCATTAACTTTGATTGCTAAAGCGCAAGCTGGCGAGAAGGTAAGAGAAGCTGACGTGAATGCCTACCAAGCGATACTGTCTGATTCGGCGAAAATCTATGATGAATCAATCATCGCGATTGTTCGCCCGACTGAGTTACTGTTAAAGCAGCTAGCTGAGTAAGTCGCGAACTGATTAACTGATAAGTCATACGCTAATAAGTGAATCAAAACCGCCCTCTGTGGGCGGTTTTTTAGTTCTGTCTTCTTTATGTGGTGCGATTTAATGCTTTTTGTTAGTAACTACTCACTATCTATATTCTTCAGCGTTAATGTGAATGTCATGCCTTGGTCTGGGTTGTTCTTTGCTATCAAGGTGCCTTGCATATCCCGTACATTGTTGGCTGTAATAGCTAACCCCAGCCCCAAACCTTCGCCCATTTTTTTGTTGGTATGAAACGGTTCGAAAATGGTTTCGAGTTGGTCTTCTGATACACCGCAGCCATTGTCTTGCACCTTGATGATCACACGTTGTTGATCGGTATGTGCACTGATAACAATGGTCGCGGGTGTTTGATTCTGAGTAGCATCGATGGCGTTTCTAAGCAGGTTACCAAGCACTTGGCGAAGTCGTGCTTCTTCTCCCATTACCATCGAAATATTGGAAGCGATACGCACACGAATATCGACGCTGTCTAGCTCGGTTTGATGAATACGCAGGGTTTCTTGCAGTGCGTCTGTTAGGGAAACAGGATAAGGTTTCTCAAGCCTTTGAAAGGCGAACGACTTCAATTGGCTGGTCATGTTAGCCATTCGGTCGATTAGGCTCATCACCAGATCCATGTTCGCTTTCAGCATCTTAGTCTCGCCTCTTTCCATCAGCAACTGGTTACTCGAAAGTAGGGTTTTTAGGCCAGTAAGCGGCTGATTGAGTTCATGAGTAATCGCACTCGACATCCGCCCTAGTGCAGCCAGTTTGCTAGATTCGACAAGTTCTTGCTGCGCATCTTTTAGATCTTGAGTTCGCTCTTCGACCCGCAGTTGTAGCGTTTTATTGGCGTTTTGCACCGCAATTTCGGCTTTCTTACGTTTGCTGATATCGATTACGGTACACAGGTAGTAAGTCGTCGCATGCCAAGGAAAGGCGCTAATAGAGAATAAAACAGGGAAGTAGCTGCCATCGCTGCGTCTTGCCATGGTTTCGACGCTAGTTATCTCGGCCAGCTCTTGATGCTGCTCTAAGTTTTTGAGCAGTTGCAAGGTGGTTGAATTCGGGTTACCTGCCTCAAACAGCTGCCACGCCTTGATGTTGCTAATCATCGAATCAGAAAGGCAAAAGTAGTTCTTCGCCATCAGGTTAATATCGTGAATATGACCATGTTTATCGATCAGCACCAATCCGACGTGGGTTTTATTGATCATTCCAGACAGTCGTTTTTCCGACTCTTCGATGAGCTTTTGGATTCGCAGATTACTGAGCTTTTTCTGGCGTCTTTGGTAAAGAATAACCAACAGTAACAGAATGAAAAGACAGCCAACCGCCACACTCCAGCTGATCCAGTTCGTGGTCTGGTTGAGGCTGGTTAATGGCGTTAGGTAGGTTAAACGCCAATTCAGATCGTCTAACTTGATGGACTGAATTAGGTAATCTTTATCTTGCAATCGCCACACGCGAATATGGGTTTGGTCATACAGCTCACGTTTTGTCGCTGTGGGCTGAGAATTGAAGGTGTCATTGAACCAATCGGCACTCAACCTGTTGTCACTGGAGAGAAAGAACTGATCGCGAGGGTTCTGAAACAGTATCGCCTCACCATCGGCAAACCATTGATCGGTTAACAATGACAAATCGATTTGCACCGCGACAATGCCAACCACATCAGAGGCTCGATATACGGGTGCCGCTATGAAGTAATCGGGTGTCACGCCTTTGTTTTTTGTCACCACTGAAATCGCACCACCTTGTTGGTGGATCTTCGAAACAATTGTACTGGCGTTCTTATTGCTCAGTTTGCTTCTTTCAACACTCGATACCAACAAGTCCCCTTCGCCAGAAAGCAGATACCAGCCCTTGGTGTTGGCGGCTTTATCCAATTGAATCAGCTGCTTCTTAATGCGTTTTTCTAGGCGGGCTTCACCATCAATGAAGCGCACACTGGTTTCATCATTGGTTACTAGGTAGGGCAGATAATAGAAACGCTTAAGGGTTCGCCTTGCTTCGGCAATGTAGCCAAGGAAGCGCTGTTCGGCATAGCGTTGGGCTTGTTCAAGCTTCCACTGGCTGATGCCATTCTTGGTGGTGACCTGCACCAAACCAATCAATAAACAGGTACACAGGAATAACCAATATCGATTGTTATTCATCATTTCTGATCAAATCCCTTTAAAATTAGTGGCTTGCCTCTTTGAGCTAGTGGTTTGACAAGGTTTTATGTTTGCTTTTTAAGCGAATGGAGAGTGAGACAAATCGAAGCTAACAAACATTATTAAACTGTTAAAGGAGTGTTATTCAAAGTGGGAGCTAGCTCCTTTTCGTCTGAGGTTTTTTTACATACCGTGGACGATATTAATCAGATGTAGAGTGGCGGAACCAAACTATGCAGCGTATTGCTTTAATTGAAGATGACGCGATTGTGCGTCAAGCAACCAGCCAATGGTTGCAGCTGGCGGGCTTCGATGTCACCGCATTTGAAGTAGGACAAGATGCGTTAAACGCCGTAGAGCAGGGTGATTTTCAAACCATTATCACCGATGTTCGTTTACCTGATATTGATGGTGTTGATCTGCTAGGGCGTTTCAAAGGTCTTGTGCCAGATGTGCCTGTTATTTTGATTACTGGGCATGGTGATGTCGATATGGCGGTGAAAGCCTTACAGCAAGGTGCCTATGACTTCATTGAGAAGCCATTCGACCCAGAGCGTCTGTCTCAAACGGTATCGGAAGCGGTAGATAAACATCAAAGTGGCCAAGACAGAAACAGTCGTCAGAACTATCTGGATAACCTTAAGGGCATTGAACAGGTGCTGATCGGTCGCAGTAAAGTGATGTGTGAACTGCGCGAGCAAATCCAGAAAGTCGCTTCCATAGACACCAACGTGATCATCTATGGTGAAACGGGTTGTGGTAAAGAGCTGGTCGCCTCTTGCTTACATGAATTCAGCCAACGTAAAACCCATCCGTTTGTTCCGCTCAACTGTGGCGCAATCCCAGAAAATCTCTTTGAAAGCGAGCTGTTTGGACACGAAGCCGGAGCGTTTACTGGTGCGGCCAAACGACGCATTGGTAAGCTGGAATTTGCCGACAAAGGCACAGTGTTCCTTGATGAAATAGAGAGTATGCCGCTGTCGATGCAGGTAAAAGTGCTGCGCACCTTGCAAGATAATGTCGTCGAACGCGTGGGGGGGAATCAGCAACAACATGTTGATCTACGAGTGGTCTCTGCCTCGAAAAGCGATCTACTGAATCACCCCGACTTTCGCCAAGATCTATTCTATCGTTTGAATGTTGCCCAGCTGCATTTGCCTCCACTCAGTGAGCGTGAAGAAGATGCCTTACTTTTGTTTGAACACTTCACCCAAGAAGCCAATTCCGAAACACGTATAGCCAGTGAGGCTGATCGCTATGCACTGCTCTCGTATGCGTGGCCGGGCAATGTGCGTGAACTGCGTAATGTTGCGATTCGTTTTGCATTGGATGAAAGCTTGACCGTTGGGGATATTTTGGCGTGTCGTCCCAATTCTGTCACAGAGTCCACAACGGCGGGCATCCCTTTGGCGGTTCAAGTACAGAGCTTTGAAAGGAAAGTGATTCATGATGCCTTAGTTCGTTATAAAGGGCGTATCAATGACGTGATGCAAGATTTGGATTTACCTCGTCGAACATTGAACCAAAAGATGGTGCGTTATGGGTTAAATCGAAGTGACTATGTTGACCCTTAGAGAGCGGCTTCATCGCAGTGCTTGTTGATTTTTAATGAGCAATAAATGGCTCATTGCATATTTATCAATTTACATACATTGATCACACAACTGCAACATAGTGTGACTTGCTTCCCGATCTACAGGTGTTAATTCCGGTAGCCGATAAGCCAAAAATGGCTTACTTAATAACAGGGGAATAAGCAAAAAACGGCTTATTTTGAATAGGTTTTAAAATAAAAGTAAATTAAAACAAATAGTTAAAAACTGGCATTACGCTTGCTATCTATTGTTGTTAACAAAAATATAACGTGAATAACCCTACATGGAGAGTAACAATGAAATACAACAAGCTGGTTAAAACTTTAGCGCTAGCAATGGCTTCTCTTGGCCTTATCAGTAATGCGTCAGCTGAAGAAGATCGCAGCTATATTTTAGCGACGGCTTCAACGGGTGGTACCTATTATCCAGTGGGTGTGGCCTTAGCGACATTGAGTAAAGTTAAGCTTGCGCCTAAGCAGCACTTTTCTTTAGCGGCTATCAGCTCTGCGGGCTCGGGTGAGAACGTAAAGTTGTTGAACGAGAACGAAGCTCAGTTCGCTATTCTACAAGGTTTGTATGGTGCTTGGGCTTGGCAGGGTTTAGGGCCATATGAGAAATCTGGCAGACAAACTCAACTGCGTTCAGTTTCCATGTTATGGCAAAACGTAGAACACTTTATTGTGCGTTCAGATCTAGCAAAAACAGGTACGGTAAGCGATCTAGAGAACCTAAACGGTAAGAAATTCTCTATCGGTAAGAAGAACTCTGGGACTGAAAACTCAGGTCGTCAAATCATGCAAGGCTTATCCGTGGACCCAGAACAATTTAAACTCGCCTTTATGGGTTATGGTGGCAGTGCGAGCGCATTACAAAATGGCACAATTGATGGTATGAACACGCCTGCTGGTGTTCCTGTTGGTGCGGTGACGCAAGCCTTTGCAGCACTGGGTGAAGATATTCAAATCTTGTCGTTTACCGATGCACAAATCAAACAAGCGAATGGTGATTACAATATTTGGACCAAGTATGAGATCCCAGCAAACACTTATCCAGGTGTCGATAAACCAATTACTACGATTGCCCAACCTAACTTCCTAGCGGTTCGTGAAGACATTTCTGCAGAAGATGTGTATCAACTGACCAAAGCTATCTATGAAAACCTACCTTTCCTACAAGGTATCCACAAAGCAACCAAAGCAATGGCACTTGAGAAAGGGATCGCAGGCCTTCCTGTTCCGCTTCACCCAGGTGCTGCTCGTTACTATAAAGAAGTGGGTATAGAAATCCCTTCTGAGTTGATCGTCGACTAACCCTTTGTCTTCGATTAGCCATTTATCTTTAACTCGCTATTTGGCGTGAACTGAATATTCGCGTTAATTAATTGCTTGGTGCGTTTTCATATGTTTCGGTTGCTTTGTTTGATTTGACCGTCTCCGATTCGTTCGATTATTTGAAGTGAAAACGCACCACCCTACTTTATGGATTTTCTCTGCGCGTTTGGCTGTGGAGAGCAGGAGTTTTCTATGAGCGATTCGCTGCAGCAGGAACTGAAAAAATTCGAATTGCCTACCCGAACAGATTTCCCTTGGGTAGGCAAAGCAATAACGACAATGGGAGTGATACTCTCCCTCCTACATATTTGGTTTAATACCTTATCTACCTTGCCAGAGCTTTGGATTTCGGCGACGCATTTCGCTGGTTTCGCAATCATTTGCGCGCTTTGGTATCCCGCTCATATCTCACTGAAAAAGAGCAAGATAGCGCTGGCGGTCGATATCGGAATTGCCTTGGCGGCTCTGGCTTGTCTTATCTACATCCCCTTTGCAGAAGATGCGTTGTATGACCGAGGCGTAAAATTTATCGCCAGTGATTGGTTTTTCTCTATCTTGGCGATTGCCATCGTCATTGAGCTGATTAGACGCACTATGGGCTGGTTCATTCCAGTGCTTATCTTAGTGTGTTTAAGTTATGTAGTGCTTTGGGGACAATGGACCAGCGGTATTTTTCATTTTCCGGGTTTAAGCCTTGAGACGTTACTTTATCGAAGCTTTTATTCATCAGAAGGGATGTTTGGTTCGATCTCAAGAATCAGTTGGACCTTCGTGTTCATGTTCATCCTGTTTGGCGCATTCTTAGTGCGTTCGGGTGTCGGTGATTACATCATTGATGTGTCCCGTGCCGCGGCGGGCAAAGTGATTGGTGGCCCTGGTTTCATTGCCGTTATTGGCTCCGGCTTGATGGGCTCAGTCTCCGGGTCGAGCGTAGCAAACACAGTATCGACGGGCGTGATCAGTATTCCCTTGATGCAAAAGGCAGGTTTCCCTTCGCGCTTCGCGGCAGGTGTTGAAGCGGCTGCATCTACTGGCGGGCAGCTGATGCCACCTGTGATGGGTGCGGGCGCGTTCATCATGGCCTCTTACACGCAAATTCCTTATGTCGATATTATTGCGGTTTCCTTCGTTCCTGCGCTTATCTACTTTTTGTCTGTGGCATTCTTCGTGCGCATCGAAGCAAAACGCAGTGGTGTGCAAAAGGTGACTTCTGGCTGTGAGCCTCTATTGAAAGTATTGCTGTCGGGTTGGCACAACCTGATCCCATTAGCGGTGTTAGTGACTCTGTTGGTGAAGGGCTTTACGCCGACTTACGCTGCGGGCATCTCGATTCTGTCTGTCGTGGTGGCTTCATGGTTCTCTAAAAATCACAAAATGGGTCCAAAGGCGATCATCGAAGCGCTTTCTCAAGGCGCAAAAAACATGGCGACCACGGCTGTGTTGCTAGTGGGCATTGGTCTGGTGATCAACGTGATCAGCACGACTGGTATTGGTAACACCTTCTCGTTGATGATCAATAGCTGGGCGAACGGCGATTTGTTGGTGATGATCGCCTTAATTGCACTGGCGTCTTTGATTCTGGGCATGGGGTTACCAGTAACCGCGGCTTATATCGTGTTGGGTACTCTGTCTGCACCAGCTTTGTATAAACTGATTGCTGAAAGTCAGTTGCTCGACCTGTTGGTTTCGGGACAGTTACCGGAACAGGCGAAAGCTATCTTCATGTTGGCTGCGCCAGATAAGCTTGATTTGCTGAACGCGCCAATGGCACTTGAAACAGCCAAAGAGATGATTGCGTTAGTCCCTGCTGATTTTGTGGAAACTCTGCTTGAACAGAGCCTTGGCTTAGAAGCGATCAGCCTTGCACTGCTTTCTGCCCACTTGATCATTTTCTGGCTATCGCAAGACAGCAACGTAACTCCGCCTGTTTGTTTAACTGCATTTGCGGCTGCAACCATTGCTAAAACACCCCCGATGAGAACGGGATTAATGGCATGGAAGATAGCCAAAGGCTTGTATTTAGTACCATTGTTGATTGCCTACACTAACTTGGTAAGTTGGGATGTGATCTCCGTGTTAGTCACGGGTGGCTTTGCTGTTATTGGTACTTACGCGTTTATCGCGGCGATTGAAGGTTATCTAGAGAGCGAAGTTAATATTATTACTCGAGTAGCGTTGGTTGCGGTAGGTATAGCTCTAGTATGGCCTGATGTTTCAGTCGTGATCCGTTTGGTATGTGTTGCCATTTTTGTTGGCATCTTTATCTACAGCGGTCGTAAATACGATGCTAATCAAGTGAAAATGGAATCAGAAAGTGAGGAAAAAAAGTTACCTCAAACCGGGTCTAACACTGTCGCGTCTTCCCTATAATTAAAAGGATTGAATGTAGGAATATTATGAACTCAATATACGACTATATTATCGTTGGTGGCGGCATTGTTGGCGTGTCGACGGCTTGGCAATTACAGCAAGCTCACCCTGATAAAAGTATCCTTTTAGTCGAGAAGGAACGTGGTTTCGCGCAGCACCAAACTGGCCATAATAGCGGGGTGATTCATGCTGGTGTTTACTACGCTCCGGGCAGTTTAAAGGCGGATTTTTGTAAACGCGGCGTAGAGCGCACCATCGCCTTTTGTAGCCAACACGATATCCCCGTCGAAAACTGCGGTAAGTTGTTGGTCGCGACCAATGAGCAAGAAGTGGAGCGAATGAATGCGATCTATCAGCGTTGCCACGATAACGATATTGATGTTGATTTGTTGGATCAAGCTCAGCTCAAACTTGCCGAGCCAAATATCACGGGTTTGGGTGCGATTTATGTCAAAACCACCAGTATCGTCGACTACAAAAAAGTCACCGAAGTGATGGCTCAAGAGTTTGTTGAGGCGGGTGGTAAGCTTAGCCTTGGTACGGAAGTGATCATGGCCGATGAGCAAGAAGATGAAGTGCAGTTAACGTGCAAAGTAGATGGTCAGACTCTTCAACTGAACAGTCGATTCTTGATCACGTGTTCTGGCTTGATGGCCGATAGAATGACCAAGATGTTAGACATCGAAACCGACTTCCAAATCGTGCCTTATCGCGGTGAGTATTATCAGTTAGACGCTAAGCACAACCAAGTGGTGAATCATCTTATCTATCCGATCCCTGACCCAGAACTGCCTTTCTTGGGCGTGCATTTAACACGCATGATTGATGGCTCCGTAACAGTAGGGCCAAATGCAGTTCAAGGCTGGAAGCGAGAAGGTTATGGCAAGCTTAACTTTAGCTTCAAGGACACTTGGCAGATGCTGAGCTTTGTGGGTTTTTGGAAAGTGACTGCGAATCACTTGAAAACGGGTTTGGTCGAGTTTAAGAACTCGTGGTGGAAACCGGGATATCTAAAGCTAGTGAACAAATACTGCCCGAGTATTACGGTTGATGATTTTAAGCCTTATCCTGCTGGGATTCGTGCTCAAGCGGTACTGAAGGATGGCACCTTGGTCCATGATTTCCTGTTTGCCGAAAGCCCAAGAAGCTTACATGTATGTAACGCGCCATCACCGGCTGCGACCTCTGCAATGCCGATTGGTGAGTACATCTGTGGCAAGGTAATGAAAAAGACGGCTTGATGATAACTAAAGGTTATTAAGTTGAGATGCTCTCCGAAGACAATAAAAAATCCGCAAGCTCCAATCTATTTATGATCGTGGGCTTGCGGATTTTTAGTTTTAGCCGTGTTTGCTAGGTTTAATTGTTAGTCAATTAACCAACCTTAAAGCCAATCAGGAACGAAGTTAGCGACGATGGTGACATCACTAAAGTTACGGTAACCGCGCACCATGATGCTGAATTCACCCGCTGGCTTGTTCAATACACACTGTTCGTTGCTGCTGTTCTGGTATGGGCGGCAGTCGTAGTTCGCTTTCGATACGGTGCCGTTGTGTTTCACATATAAGTCGGCATCGCCACTTCGAGGGCCGGTTAATGTTACCGTTAACTGACCTGCACTTTGAGTCGTAAATGTGAAGAACTGCTCTTCACCATATCCTGCAGTAAGTCCTTTAACAGGCACGCCATTTTGCAGCTCTTTAGGGCCTGCAACGGGTGAATCAAGGCTGGTTTCGACAAGGTAAGCAATGGCTAGTTTGGCGAACTTGGTCGCGTGTGTCGCCGTAGGATCGGAGTTCTCAAGCGTGTCGTGCTCAGTGTGAATACTTGGGTTGTAATCATTGAACATGCTTTCGAATGGCATGGCAGCTGGGTAGCCAACATTGTGCCAAGAGGCGTGGTCAGAACAGGCATAGCCACAATCATCGAAACCGTAACTGATGTCGCTCGCGTAAGTGTCGATCAGCTCGCTTAAATAGGCGGTGAGGTTGCTGTCGGTGTAGTCTGTGATGAAGGTGATATCGTGCGCTGAACCGTTGTAGTTGGTCATGTCTAATTGCAATACCGATACAACGTTGGCTTGCTCATCTCTTAAAGCGTTGGCGACATCTTGTGAGCCACGTAGCCCTACTTCTTCAGCAGCATAACCATAGAACTTAATGGTTTTGTCTGGTTGAATACCACTGGCGATCATCAGGCGAAGCGACTCTGTTACCGTTGCAATGCCAGACGCATCATCATCGGCTCCCGGTGAGATGGTGCCTTCGCTTGTCCAAGATCCAACGGTCGAATCAAGGTGTCCACCAACCACGACGATCTCTTCAGGATATTTAGCGCCAAGCAGTGTCACTTCAACGGATTTCTGTGGGTATTCGGCATGCGTGATCTGGCGTGCAGACGCATACGGCACATCTTTAATTTCCGTCTCCCAACGTTCTAAAAGCCAATCTGAAGCAGCGACACCAGTAGAAGTAGTATAAAAACGGTTGGTGAAGTTGGTTAGATTTTCGATGGTCGTGACCATGTTGTTCGGCTCGACCTGAGCGAGTAGGTCGTTCACCGTATCTTGATGGCTGATAACTGGCTTTTCGAAGTTGCTCATGGTCAGTGGCATAGCTGCCGCTTTGAGTGCGCTTGCTTTGTCTTCGTGCACCATGTAGCCACCACAACGGTGGGTTTCTTCGTGCATGTGGCTAGATAGTTTCGCCAGCTCTTTCTGGTTGATTTTCGCGACGATGGAATGCTTGTTTCCGGTCACGCTTGGATAAACCGTTGCGCCATGCTGAGTCATTATATGCTGTGCGTCAGCATCGGTGGTGATCCAAACTTCTTCGTTCGCTGGTGGTGTGATGCCTAGGGATGCGTAAGCCGAAGTACTGTTGATTAAGGCTAAAGAACCTCCGAGTACAGCCAAAGCTAGCATGCTTTTTTGAATAGCCATTTGTCGTCCTTTTTATGGTGAGTATTGTTATGTTGATGGGGGTGATTTTTGTGTAATACGTGGATGTTTTTGTGTAGATGTTTCATTTTCTGAACAGTTAACCGCGAAAAGGGCCCCTTTCGGAGCCCTGAATTTACTATCGATTATTGTGTTTTAATGAAACGGTAATGCTTGGTTTCTGAACAGATATCGCTTGAGGTACACACTTGGTACTCCACATCTACTGTTCCGTTATGACGGAACTTGTCGACGTATGAGTTGAAGTCTGTAGCGCCAACATTCTTGCCATTGCGCTTAATCACGAAGTAGTCGTTGGTGTCGTAATCCCATGCCAGCTTAACGCGAGCTTTGCCGTTCGGGTTTTTGTTACCAAACTTCAGTTTTAGCGGGAAGCCTTCTGCTGAGTCACCTTCAATCGTGATCGACTTGCTGGTTGATGTTGCAACGCCTGCATCGTCAGTCACGGTTAGAGTCACCACGTAGTCGCCAGCTTCAGCGTAGGTATAACGAGTCACTTCACCGGTTTGCGTGTTGCCATCGCCTAGGTTCCATTGGTAAGAGACGATCTGGCCATCGCTGTCCGAACTTGTGCTACGCAGCTCTACTTCTTTGCCTACGACCGTGTGTTCGAAAGAAGAAACTGGCGGTACGTTAGCATTGCCTGATTCGTACGATGCTTTCAGATTTGCACCTGCGTAATCTGAGTAACCCAGAATGTTCACCGTGTAGCGACCAGCTGTTGGGTTTTCAATTACACATACTTCATCGGTTACGCTTTCACTCTTACAGATATTCTCTTGAGAGCTTGGCGCATAATCTAGACCAACATACATATCCGGATCACCAGTAGACACAGCAAGATCAATCGTTAGCTTGTCTTGGCCTTCTGGTACTTCGATATCGAAGTAAGTTTTTGAGCCTGTTTCACCAGCAACTGCGGCTTCAACACCGTTTTCAAGGCGTTGATATTCCGGTTCTGGTGGAAGTGGTGGTTCGCCACACGGTGATACACCCACTAAGTTAAACGCAGAAACAACATCATCGGCACTGTAGCCAAGGTCGGTTGCTGAGTTTTTCACGCCACAGGCGCCCTGCCAAAAGTCACTGTTTTCAGACCAGTAGATCTGGTTGGCTAGCACGAACAGTTCGAACGCTTTTTTGGTGTCCCAACCTTGTGTGGTTGCAAGATGGTAGAACGCCTTGTTGAACACGCCAGAGCTGTAGTGCACGTTTAAGCCATCGTAGTACTCGGATGCGTTGTTGATTGAAGAGCCATCGCGTGATGGATCGTCCATGTAACGCAGCGCACCTTCGCCTTTAAAGATATTGCGTCCGACCATCCAGTCGTTGGTGCCTTTCATATAGTATTCTGCGGCTTCACCGGCCATGTCAGAGAAGGCTTCGTTCATACCGCCCGATTGGTTTGCGTAGATCAAACCTGAGTTTTGCTCAGTGAAACCGTGGCTCACTTCATGGGCTGATACATCTAGGCTAACAAGCGGGTAAAAGAAGCTCTCCCCATCACCAAAGGTCATGGCTCTGCCGTCCCAAAATGCATTCTCGTAGTTTTCACCGTAGTGAACACGCATCATGAGCTTGAAGGAGAGTGGCGCTGTGTCGAACCAGTTTTTATACATATCGAACACGATGTTGCCAAAGTAATGGGCATCGTTGAGTGGTGAGAATGCGCCGTTCACGGCTTTATATTCGTTACGAGGACATTCATAGCTGTAAGTGGTGTCGCCGTCGGTCGCGCCATTAAGGTCAACGGTAACGACATTTTCAGACTCCATTACACACTCTGTGCCCACTTCTTGAACATCAAGGTAGTGGTAGTCGGTGCCGTATTCGTACATGCCGGTTTTTTCGTTTCCGCCAGGGCCAGTACCGATCTGAGCATGGGCAATACCTTCCCAGCGGTCGATGACTTCGCCTGTGTGCGCGTCTAGCATGGTGAACGGTCGAGTCGGCTGTTCACTGCCTTCTACTAGGTAAGAGACAACGTACACTAGTCGTGTTTTATCTACGCTTTGCTGTCCGATGCCTTGCTTCACAGAGCCTTGATAGATAAATAGCTGATGTTGAACGTTGTCTAGAGATTTGCTGGTTAAGCCTTGAGTCTTTAGATCTTTACTTGCGAGTTCAACCGCTTGAGCGCTGTTGATTGATGGCTTAACAAAAGATCGCTCTAAGGTCGTTGTTTTAAGGTAGCGACCTTGAACGGACTTAAGTGCGCCACCTTGGACACTTTGGGTGGCATTTAGGTAATGTCCCCATACCGGTGTTCCCCAGATGTTCTGCTGGATCTTAACTTTATAGATACCACGCTTTTTCAGGTTTACTTCTTTCACCATCTTGAAGCTAGAGGCGCTACTGACTCCTAACTGAGCGTTTAACCCAGAGAAGCTAGTAAAGTTGATCGGTTGATCGATTTGAACGGATTCACTTGCATGCACTGACAAAGACATAGCACTGGCTATAGCAACGGCAACTAAACGTTTTCTTATTTTCATTGTTGTTTTCTCTTTCCATGTAAAATCCAAGAAAACGTAACAAATTAATCACAGCGAATTTACATCATTCGATCTGATTAATTAGTAGCATGGCAATGATCTCTTTTATTCATGAAACTTATATTTCTCGTATTTACAGATAGTTATCATTTCTGTTTATTTTTGAACGCACCTATATGTTTATTTATAAAATCGTGACACTTTTATTAAGTGTTTATTTCTCTTGGAAATTAAGATTTTCGAGTAAATTGATCTGTGCCTCAATTAACGGATTCTGGGTTGATAGAAGGATCAACGATTTGAAAGTGTCACTTTAAACAGAAGGCCATTTAGCGAATTTAGGGGCAATTTTGATAAGAAATCGAAGACTTTTCGGCTTATTTTTCGAATTGTTAGTTAAAAGAGGGAAGGGGAATCGGGCACTTGTTTGGCACAGAGCACAAAATCTGCTGGATGAAAAAAGCCAGCGACGGGTCACTGGCTTAGATTAACTTAGTTTGTGCAGGCTACTGAATATAGGTAGGCAACTGCGACACTTAATTATGGTACGTGGCTAACGTCACTATAGCGAATTACTGCTTTTTACCGCCAACTTGTACGTAGTCGATACCGATAATACGGTTGATGATACCCAGAACAGAGCTCGTATCAGAGTTTGTTGAGCGAATCGTATCAACCGTTGCACCTTCAGGTACTAATTCCATTGCGCGGTCTTGAGTGTTACCTGGCACTTGGAAACCGACAATGTTGAAGCTCTCTGCGTGCGCTGTGTACACTTCTTCGTTGTGGCTGATACCAGAACAACCCGCTAGAGAAACAATGCCTAAAACAACTAATAACTTTTTCATAAAAATACCTTAAGAATGATTGGAACCTAGATGGCAAGGCACAAAGGCAGTGGCATGATTATCTAGATTTAATAAGTTCATGGGAGACAGCATCTCCCGACCGATGTTGAACATTATTCCAGAGGTGTTTTGTCGTTACTGTATGGGTTTGTCAGCTGAATCATTACATAGCTGAATGGTAATGGTGAATACCGCACCCTTTAAGGCTTGGCTCTGACCTACCTCCACGGTAGCGCCGTGTTGAGCACAGATCTTCTCGACGATAGACAGCCCTAAACCATGGCCGCTCTTGGCTTTGTTACGCGCTTTGTCGCCAACGTAAAAGGGTTCGAACAGGCGAGCTTGATGTTCTTGAGCCACACCATCACCGTCATCGTGTACCGCAATCTGTAGCTGATCTTGATGCACGGTCGCTGCAATCGACACTTGTGAGCGTGCGAATTTCATTGCGTTACGCACTAGGTTATCTAGTGCTCGGTTAAATAGCGTTTCATCCGCCATTATTGAGCTAGGTTGCTCTGGTAGCGATAGGTCGATGTTGAGCTGAGTGTCTTTGTTCCAACGCGCCATTGCGTGGTCGAGAAAGTCTCGAATCTCTAATGGCTTTTTTAAGTTTTCTAGGTCAGTGCTATCGAGTTTGGCGTAATACAATAGTTCATCGACCATCTTTTCCATCTCTTCCGTGTCTTCGACAATACTCTCAATCGTGCTTTCTTGCTCTGCGTTTAGCTGGGTGTCTTTCAACATTTCAGCTTGCCACTGAATACGGAATATTGGCGTGCGCAGTTCATGAGCGACAGCATTAGTGAGTGAGCGATTACTTTCTACCAAGCGATGAATTCGGTCGGCCATTAGGTTGAAGGATTTGTTCAGTGAACCAATCGCAATACCACTTGAAGTCTCGGCTCGTGTCGAGAGATCGCCCTCCGCAAAACGCAGAGTGGCAGCCTCAAGCTTTTTAACTCGGCGGAAGATAATAAATAGATGACATAACCCATATAAGATAAAGCTCGCTAAAAAGAACAACCAAATGAGGTCATCCTCCAACTCTATTTTTTGCCTAACGAACGCTTCACTGTTGGGGAGGTAGTGATAGGTATTGTCACTGCTTGCTAAGCGAAACCATAGGTCCCGTTCATCATCGTGAAAAACAAAGGTATTCGGATTCGTGCTGAAGAACTCTGAAACGGGGCTGGGTATTTCATCGTCTGGGCTGAATGTAACCAATTTATTTCGTGTGGTTTCTACAAACTGGTTTATCGCTTGATGAGCCGCTTCAAGGCCTTGATTTTTAGCGATGTTCTCGATCAATTGCTGGTGGGCAGCCGCTTCGTAATCTTCCAGTACGTATTCGTAGTCGGTATTGAGCTGATAGACGCTAATCTCGTAGGCGACAAGGCCGGCCATAAAGCAAACTAACAGCCCTATTAAGGACTCCAAAAAGATACGTCGCATAATCGCTCTCTTTTATTACGCTCGTATTGAGCGAGGTTAACGCCAGGCGGTCGAAACAAATAAGTAACCCTTCCCGC
The DNA here is from genome assembly GCF_041474215.1 of Vibrio sp. 10N.222.52.C12. Taxonomy (NCBI): domain Bacteria; kingdom Pseudomonadati; phylum Pseudomonadota; class Gammaproteobacteria; order Vibrionales; family Vibrionaceae; genus Vibrio; species Vibrio sp. 10N.222.52.C12. The sequence continues at coordinate 27,270 of NZ_JBFRTR010000038.1, read as the reverse complement.
GAATGGTCTGAATTTTCTCTGCTGGTGTGTGGTCGTCGCCCAAAATCTTCCTTAGACGTACAACCTTGTTGTCAATCGTCCGGTCTATTCCGTCGTACTCAATCCCGCGCAATGTTTGCGTCAAGTAGTCACGAGATAACGGCGTGTCTGGGTTGCTTGCCAATAACCAAAGTAGGTCAAACTCGCTGTCAGTGAGTGATAAAACCGCACCATAAAGTTCACACTTCTTATAAGTGTTTTTCAGAACGAGTTGATCGAACTGAAGGGTGTCTGAGTCATCGACTGAAGCGGTATTGGTGTCTTGGCGGCGTAATAGCGAACGAACTCTGGCCAGCAGAACTCTTGGTTTGATTGGCTTGGTGACATAGTCATCAGCCCCTGTCTCTAAACCAGCGACGTGGTCAAAGTCGTCATCGCTAGCAGTGAGCATCAAGATTTTACCTTTATAGTGCGTACGCGTCTGTCGGCAGATTGTAAGTCCATCAGTTACAGGAAGCATCAAATCCAGCAGTACGATGTCAGGTTGCTCCGTGAGGATGGTGTGTGCGGCATCACTGCCATCGTCCAACACCGTGACATCAAAATCTTGCGCGACGAAGTAGTCCTGCAACATTTTCTGAAGTTTCAAATCGTCTTCCACGATGATCATTTTAGGTTTTGTCATTCCATTATCAGCCTTGTCGTGCGTTTCACTTATTGAGATTAGGTGAGCGAGTCTTCGTCGTGATGAACCATTACGATTATACGCTATTGCATATAAGTTCAGATGCTTCGCCAAATACCTAAAGCGAATGATTAAACACTTTATAAGTTAGTTCAATGATGAATTGGCATTTATAGGAAAATAAAAAACATCGTTCAAATAGGCTCGACATTCTCATACATTTCCACGGCAGATAAATTCAGCGCTAAACAATAGAATTTTCCCATCAAACATTTTGGGAATAACGGTATGAACGACTATAGAAATGCATTACTGGCGTTACCTTTGATTCTGTTAGCGGGCTGTAATTCAAGCTCTAACTCAGGTAAAGCTGCCACCAAAGTGCAAGCAAAACCTCAAGCGGATTACGTATTTTCATCAGCGAAACTGGGTGAGTTGTATAAAGAGCGACAAGAGGTCCAAGAATCCATAAAACTTGATTACAACGGTGTGCAGTATGAAATCGTTCTGTTTGCGGAAGATATTAGTGATAAGCAAAAAGTGGTTAGGCTTGCGGATAGTTTAGGTCAAAGTGTGGATCTGTACCTCCCTGATGCAGGATTTGATAGCTGCGGTATCTACACAGAGAGCAAGGGTTTGGACGTGTTTGATTGTGGTGCGGCTCAACGCTCAATCGGCAATGACACCACGTTAATTAACACGACGACGAATACTCATAAGCCCGTCGAGCTTGAGTATCACAATGAACTGGTTCAATACGTGACTAGCCTTGGGTCTACCATTCTGAGTAACACTAAAAGTGGGAACAAGGTAACGATAACCACCTCGTTTGCTTTCAACGCTTTTTACCGTGATGTGCTCAACGAGACTGGCGCTGTTGATCGCATTACTTCCACTCTAGGCGCATCAACCTATTCTCAGCTTTTTGATATCGTGAAATTGTATCAAGGCAGTGAGATGACGTTGAAGTTTACCAACCATATTGGTGGAAGTGCCGACGATGATATCAATATGTACACCGGTCGCATGATCCACAGTAACAACATGACGACGATCGTAACGCCTACGGGGTCGGTGTTCTCTGGCGGCACGGATCTTTTCGCTGCGGGTAACCCGCGAGTTTTGCAACGAGCAGATACCACTAAAGCCATTGAGCTTAATAAGCAGGTTGGTGTGCACAGTTGGGCTGAGGATGATAAAACAGCCAAAGACTTCCCATACACGAACGAAAGCCATCGCAAGCAAGCGACCTACTTTAAAAAGGTAATGGGAGACAAAGGAATCGACTTCTATATCTTCACGTTGGATTCTGCTCCGGCTTCTGGCGAACACTGGGTGACTAAGGCTGAGTCAGATAAATACGGTTTCATCACACGCATTGAGTAGCTTAGGCTTGCAATAACATTAGAAACGACTGAGAAGGTTGGTGATGACGCTGTTGTCGCCAACCTTTTTTGTTCATTTTTTGATTCGTTACCTGTGTTGATTGTGGATTTCCTTGTCTTAAATTTCAGTATGAAAATTCCTTGATACTTCCTTTCCACTCCCTCCCCAAAAAGTTTCTACAAGGACTCTCACTGATTGATTCTTGAACTTTCTAAGCAAAAACATTTGACCAATAACTATCACACCTCAAATCTTTAATTGTTTTCGTTAGTGCTCTAAATGATATTTAATTTATTGTTTTATAATGATTTTTGTTGTTTTGAATGCTGTATTGTTACGAGTTTGTTTTAAATAATCATTTGAACCCTAA